>JALHTP010000481.1 GCA_022865725.1 Methyloceanibacter sp.
AGCGCTACCGCGCCGTCGAGCACGCGCAAGCTGCGCTCCACCTCGATGGTGAAGTCCACGTGGCCCGGCGTGTCGATGATGTTGATGCGCTTGTCGTTCCAATAGGCGGTCGTCGCGGCGGACGTGATGGTGATGCCACGCTCCTGCTCCTGCTCCATCCAATCCATGGTGGCAGCGCCGTCGTGCACCTCGCCCATCTTATGGCTCTTGCCGGTGTAATAGAGGACGCGCTCGGTGGTCGTGGTTTTGCCGGCGTCGATATGCGCCATGATCCCGATATTGCGGTAGTCCTCTAAGGGGGTAGCTCGCGGCATCGTCGAATCCTTGAGTGCGTTACCAGCGGTAATGCGAGAAGGCGCGGTTCGCGTCCGCCATGCGGTGCGTATCCTCGCGCTTCTTCACCGCAGTCCCGCGGTTGTTGGCGGCGTCGAGCAGCTCGCCTGAAAGGCGCTCGACCATGGTGTTCTCGTTGCGGTCGCGCGCAGCCGCGATGATCCAGCGGATGGCGAGCGCCTGCCTGCGATCGGTGCGAACCTCGACCGGGACCTGGTAGGTGGCCCCGCCGACGCGCCGCGACCTCACTTCGAGCGCCGGCATGACGTTGCGCAGCGCCTCGTGGAACAGCTCGATCGGATTCTGCTTCGACTTCTTTTCCATCTGGTCGAGCGCGCCATAGACGATCCGCTCGGCGGCCGACTTCTTGCCCTCGTACATGATGGAATTCATAAATTTGGTCAGCACGGTGTCACCGAACTTGGGGTCCGGGATCACTTCGCGCTTATCTGCTCTATGCCGCCTAGACATGTCGTCTGATCCGTTTCCTATACGCAAAACGACCCAATTACTTGGGTCGTTTGGCTCCGTATTTGGAGCGCCGCTGCCGGCGGCTGCTTACGCCTTGGGTGTCGAGCACGCCGCGAATGATGTGGTAGCGCACGCCAGGAAGATCCTTGACGCGGCCGCCCCTGATCAACACCACCGAATGCTCTTGAAGATTATGTCCCTCGCCGGGGATGTAGCTCGTCACCTCGAGCTGATTGGTCAGACGGACGCGCGCCACTTTGCGGAGCGCCGAGTTCGGCTTCTTCGGCGTCGTGGTGTAGACGCGCGTACAGACCCCCCGCTTCTGCGGGCAGGCTTGCATGGCCGGAACCTTGTTCCGCTTCACCGGCTTCTGGCGCGGCTTGCGGATCAGCTGTTGTATCGTCGGCATGGCTGCCTTTTTCGTTCAATCTCGTTCGCGGGCGAATGCCCACATCATTTAGAGCCGAAGTGCGGGGCCTGCCCCATCGCCTTCAGCTTCAACACAGAGGACCTTGGAGGGCTTGAGCCCCCAAGATCATGACCCCGATGTGATCCCGGTTAGTCCGGCAGCGTCTAACCCCCGCCCGAAGGCAACCAAATTTGGGCTACCGCCTGCCGTGCAAGTGCGCGCGTTGTATCAGGCCGATTCTCGCATCGTCAAGGGTTCAGGTGACAGAAATCAGTTGGCGGAAGCCAGAGGGGCGACCCTCGCACCCTCCGGCCTCCGATTTTCCGAGTTCCGGCCACAGATCAGGCTGAGGCTTCCTCCTCCGCCGCTTCCTCGTCTTCCTGGGCGAGCCGCTCGGCAGCGGCGCGCTTCCGCTCCTCGAGAATCAGCTCGTCGCGGTGGGTGGCGATCTTGGCCAACCGGGTCAAGGTGCCGCCGGTGCCGGCGGGAATCAGCCGCCCGACGATCACATTCTCCTTGAGGCCCTCCAGCGCGTCCGACTTGCCGTTCACGGCGGCATCGGTGAGCACGCGGGTGGTCTCCTGGAACGACGCCGCCGAGATGAAGGAGCGGGTCTGCAGCGAGGCCTTGGTGATGCCAAGCAGCACTGGCTGCCCGGTGGCGGGCTTGCCGCCGGCCGCCACCACCACCGCATTGACGTCCTCCAGGTCGATCCGGTCCACCTGCTCGCCCTTGAGGTACTCGGTGGTGCCAGGATCGCTTATTTCGATCTTCTGCAGCATCTGCCTGACGATCACCTCGATATGCTTGTCGTTGATGGTGACGCCCTGCAGCCGGTAGACCTCCTGGATCTCGTTGACCAGATAGTTGGCGAGCTCCTCGACGCCCTTGATTGCCAGGATGTCGTGGGGCGCCGGATGGCCGTCGAGCAGGAACTCGCCCTTCTCGATGCGGTCGCCCTCCTGCACGGCCAAGTGCCGGCCCTTGGGGATCAGATACTCGACCGGCTCGCTCTCATCGTCCGGCACGATGGTGATGCGCCGCTTGTTCTTGTAATCGCGGCCAAGCTGCACCGTGCCCGAGATCTCGGCGATGATGGCGTGATCCTTGGGTCTCCGCGCCTCGAACAGCTCGGCAACCCGCGGCAAGCCGCCCGTGATGTCGCGCGTCTTGGCGCTCTCCATCGGGATACGCGCCAGCACGTCGCCGGCGCTCACCTCATGGCCAGCCTCGACCGACAAGACCGCGTCGACCGGCAGCAGATAGCGGGCCTCGCCGCCGCGCGACAGCTTGCCGATTTTGCCCTTCTTGTCCTTGATCACCATGGCAGGCCGCAGATCGGCGCCGCGCGGAGACGCACGCCAATCGATGATCACGCTGTTGGTGATGCCGGTCGATTCGTCGCGCCGCTCGCTGACCGACATGCTTTCGACCAGATCCTCGAAGTCGACGAAGCCCTCGATTTCCGTCAGCACCGGGCGGGTATAGGGGTCCCACTCGGCCAGCCGGTCGCCGCGCTTCACCCTGACGCCGTCATCGACACGCAGATGCGTGCCGTAGGGAAGCCGGTGCACGGCCCGCTCGGTGCCGTCCTCGTCGAGCACGACGACGGCCGTGTTGCGGCCCATGACCATGAGGCGGCCCTGCGAATCCTTGACGACGCTGCGCTGCTTGATCTTCACGATGCCGTCGAAATTGGACTCCAAGAACGACTGATCGACCACCTTGGACGATGCCACGCCGCCCAGATGGAAGGTGCGCATGGTGAGCTGCGTGCCGGGCTCGCCGATCGACTGCGCCGCGATGACGCCGACGGCCTCGCCGAGATTGACCGGCGTGCCGCGGGCGAGATCGCGCCCATAGCACTTGGCGCAGATGCCGTTGCGGGTCTCGCAGGTGAGCGCCGAGCGGATGCGGATCTCCTGGACGCGCGCGTTCTCCAGCGCCTCGACCTCTTCCTCCTCGATCAGCTCGCCGGCCTTGACGACCACCTTGCCGGTCGACGGATTCTTGACGTTGTCGCAGGTGGTGCGGCCGATCACACGCTGCCCGAGCGACACCGTCACCTCGCCCGCCTCGAGAATGGCGCGCGCCGTGATGCCTTCGCTGGTGCCGCAGTCATCCTCGGTCACGATGCAATCCTGCGCCACGTCGACGAGACGCCGCGTGAGATAGCCCGAGTTGGCCGTCTTGAGTGCCGTATCGGCCAGGCCCTTGCGGGCGCCGTGGGTCGAGTTGAAGTACTCGAGCACCGACAGCCCCTCCTTGAAGTTGGAGATGATCGGCGTCTCGATGATCTCGCCCGACGGCTTGGTCATCAGACCGCGCATGCCGGCCAGCTGCTTCATCTGCGCCGGCGAGCCGCGCGCGCCGGAATGCGACATCATATAGATGGAGTTGATGGCCTTCTCCCGGCCGGTCTTGGGATCGTGCTGGACCGACGAGATGCGCTTCATCATCTCCTTGGCGACCAGCTCGGTGCACTCCGTCCAGGCGTCGACCACCTTGTTGTACTTCTCGCCGCGGGTGATCAGGCCGTCGTTATATTGCTGCTCGTACTCGCGCACGAGGTCCGACGTCTTCTGCACGATGGCGTCCTTGGTCTCGGGGATCACCATGTCGTCCTTGCCGAACGAGATGCCGGCGCGGCAGGCATAGGCAAAGCCGAAGCCCATGATCCTGTCGCAGAAGATGACCGTCTCCTTCTGACCGCAGTGGCGATAGACCACGTCGATGGTGTTGGAGATGTCCTTCTTGGTGAGCAGCCGGTTGGCGAGATCGAAACTGACCTCGGGACTGCGCGGCAGAAGCTCGCCGAGCAGCATGCGGCCGGGCGTCGTGTCGTAGATCTTCGACACCGGCTTGCCCTTGGCATCGACCGTGATGAAGCGGCCTTTGATCTTGGTGTGCAAGGTCACGACCTTGGCCTCGAGCGCATGATGGATCTCGGCCACGTTGCCGAACAACATCCCCTCGCCCGGCTCGTTGTCCATGGCGATCGACAGGTAATAAAGGCCGAGCACGATATCCTGCGACGGCACGATGATCGGCGAGCCGTTGGCCGGATGCAGGATGTTGTTGGTCGACATCATCAAGACGCGCGCCTCGAGCTGCGCCTCGAGCGACAGCGGCACGTGCACCGCCATCTGGTCGCCGTCGAAATCGGCGTTGAAGGCGGCGCAGACGAGCGGATGCAGCTGGATCGCCTTGCCCTCGATCAACACCGGCTCGAAGGCCTGGATGCCGAGGCGGTGGAGCGTGGGCGCGCGGTTGAGCAGCACCGGGTGCTCGCGGATCACCTCATCGAGGATGTCCCAAACCTCCGGCTTCTCCTTCTCGACCAGCTTCTTCGCCTGCTTCACCGTGGCGGCATGGCCCTTGGCGTCGAGCCGCGAATAGATGAACGGCTTGAACAGCTCGAGCGCCATCTTCTTGGGCAGACCGCATTGATGCAGCTTGAGCTCGGGCCCAACCACGATCACCGAGCGTCCCGAATAATCGACGCGCTTGCCGAGCAGGTTCTGGCGGAAGCGCCCCTGCTTGCCCTTCAGCATGTCGGCGAGCGACTTCAACGGGCGCTTGTTGGCGCCGGTGATGACGCGGCCGCGCCGTCCGTTGTCGAACAGCGCATCGACCGCCTCTTGCAGCATGCGCTTCTCGTTGCGGATGATGATGTCCGGGGCGCGGAGCTCCATCAGCCGCTTCAAACGATTGTTGCGGTTGATGACGCGGCGATAGAGATCGTTCAGGTCGGAGGTCGCAAAGCGGCCGCCGTCGAGCGGAACCAGCGGGCGAAGCTCCGGCGGAATGACCGGCACCACGGTCAGGATCATCCATTCGGGCTTGTTGCCCGACTGGATGAAGGCCTCGACCACCTTGAGGCGCTTGGCGAGCTTCTTGGGCTTCAGCTCCGAGGTCGACTCGGCGATCTCGGTACGCAGATCGGCGGCGATCCTCTCCAGATCGAGTCCCTTGAGCAGCTCGCGGATGGCTTCGGCGCCGATCGCGGCGGTGAACGAATCCTCGCCGAAATCCTCCTGCGCCTTGAGATAGTCCTCCTCGCTCAGGAGCCCGAGCGGCTTGAGCGCGGTCAGACCCGGCTCGAGCACGATGTAATTCTCGAAATAGAGAACGCGCTCGAGGTCCTTCAGCGTCATGTCGAGCAGAAGCCCGATGCGCGACGGCAGCGACTTCAGGAACCAGATATGGGCGACGGGCGCAGCCAGCTCGATATGGCCCATGCGCTCGCGCCGGACCTTGGCGAGCGTCACCTCGACACCGCACTTCTCGCAGATGACGCCCTTGTACTTCATGCGCTTGTACTTGCCGCACAAGCACTCGTAGTCCTTCACCGGGCCGAAGATGCGCGCGCAGAACAGCCCGTCGCGCTCCGGCTTGAAGGTGCGATAGTTGATCGTCTCGGGCTTCTTAATCTCCCCGAACGACCAGGAGAGGATCTTCTCCGGGCTGGCGATGCCAATCCGGATCTGATCGAAATTCTGCTGCTGGATCTGAGGACCGAAGAGGTTGACGATTTCTTGATTCATTCGCTTGTCTCCCAACGAGCGGTCATGCCGCCCTTCAGTTGGTCGCAGTCTCTATTCACGTCTCTATTCACGTGGCCCAACCGGGCCTCAATCATTCGCCCGCCGGGCGCGGCAGTCTCGCTCTCGCCTGCTGTTCCTCGGGCTTCGGCTGCACCAGCTCGACATTCAGGCCCAACGCCCGCATCTCCTTGACGAGGACGTTGAAGGACTCAGGGATGCCGGCCTCGAACGTGTCGTCGCCACGGACGATCGCCTCGTAGACCTTGGTACGGCCCGCCACGTCGTCGGACTTGACGGTGAGCATCTCCTGCAGTGTGTAGGCCGCGCCGTAAGCCTCGAGCGCCCACACCTCCATTTCGCCGAAGCGCTGGCCGCCGAACTGCGCCTTGCCGCCCAGCGGCTGCTGGGTGACCAAGCTGTAAGGCCCGATCGAGCGCGCATGGATCTTGTCGTCGACCAGGTGGTGGAGCTTCAGCATATAGATGTAGCCCACCGTGACCTTGCGCTCGAACTCTTCTCCGGTGCGTCCGTCGAACAGGGTGACCTGCCCCGATGAGTCGAGGCCTGCCGCCTTGAGCATCTCGGTGACGTCGCCCTCATGCGCGCCGTCGAACACGGGCGTTGCGACCGGGACGCCGGACTTCAAGCTCTCGCTCACCTCGATGAGCTGATCCTCCTTGAGCGCCGCCACGGTCTTGTCGTCGCCGTAGATCGTCTTGAGCAACTCCTTGAGCGGCTTCGACTTGTGGCTCTGGTGGTAGGCTTCGAGCGCCTCGCCGATCTTGCGGCCGAGACCCCGGCAGGCCCATCCGAGATGGGTCTCCAGAATCTGGCCCACATTCATGCGGCTCGGCACGCCGAGCGGATTGAGCACGATGTCGATGGTCCCGCCATCCTCCAGATAGGGCATGTCCTCGATCGGCACGATCATGCTGATCACGCCCTTGTTGCCGTGACGGCCGGCCATCTTGTCGCCGGGCTGAATCTTGCGCTTCACCGCGACGAAGACCTTGACCATCTTCATCACGCCGGGCGGCAGCTCGTCGCCGCGCTGCAGCTTGTCGACCTTGTCGACGAAGCGCTGCTCGAGCCTCTTCTTGGCCTCTTCGTATTGGCGGCGGATCGCCTCCACCTCGGCCATCGCCTTCTCGTTCTTGAGCGCGATCTCCCACCAATGACTGCGCGCCATCTCGTCGAGCAGCGACTCGGTGATCTTGGCGTCCTTCTTGATGCCCTTGGGTCCCTTGGCCACGACCTTGTGCATCAGCACGTTCTTGAGACGGCCATAGACGTTGCGGTCGAGGATCGCGAGCTCGTCGTCGCGGTCTTTGGCGAGACGCTCGATCTCCTCCCGCTCGATGGCCATGGCGCGCTCGTCCTTCTCGACGCCGTGCCGGTTGAACACGCGCACCTCGACCACGGTGCCCGACACGCCGGGCGGCAGCTTGAGCGAGGTGTCGCGCACGTCGGAGGCCTTCTCGCCGAAGATGGCGCGGAGCAACTTCTCCTCCGGCGTCATCGGGCTCTCGCCCTTGGGCGTGATCTTTCCCACCAGGATATCGCCCGGATTGACCTCGGCCCCGATATAGACGATGCCCGCCTCGTCGAGGTTCTTCAGCGCCTCCTCGGAGACGTTGGGAATGTCGCGGGTGATCTCCTCAGGCCCGAGCTTGGTGTCGCGGGCCATCACCTCGAACTCCTCGATATGGATCGAGGTGAACACGTCGTCGCGGACGACGCGCTCGGAGATGAGGATGGAGTCCTCGAAATTGTAGCCCATCCACGGCATGAAGGCGACGAGCACGTTCCGCCCGAGCGCCAGCTCGCCGAGATCGGTCGACGGACCGTCGGCGATGATCTCGCCGGCTTGCACGGCATCGCCCACGCGCACCAGCGGCCGCTGGTTGATGCAGGTGTTCTGGTTCGAACGCTGGAACTTGCGCAGATTATAGATATCGACGCCCGACTTCGACGGATCGGTCTCCTCCGTCGCGCGGATGACGATACGGGTCGCGTCCACCTGATCGACCACGCCGGTGCGGCGGGCGCCGATGGCGGCGCCTGAGTCGCGCGCCACGACCTCCTCCATGCCGGTGCCGACGAGCGGCGCCTCAGCAGTGATCAGCGGCACGGCCTGACGCTGCATGTTGGAGCCCATCAGCGCGCGGTTGGCGTCGTCGTTCTCGAGGAACGGAATGAGCGCGGCCGCGACCGACACCAGCTGCTTCGGCGACACGTCGATGAGATCGACCTTGTCCGGCGAGTAGAGCTCGACGTCTCCCGCATGCCGGCAGACGATCAGCTCCTCGGTGAAGGTGCCGTTCGGCGCCAACTTGGCGTTGGCCTGGGCGATGATGTAGCGAGCCTCCTCCATGGCCGAGAGATAGACCACCTCGTCGGTCACCTTGGCCTTGACCACACGGCGATACGGGCTCTCGATGAAGCCGTATTTGTTCACCCGCGCATAGGTCGCGAGCGAGTTGATGAGGCCGATATTCGGGCCTTCCGGCGTCTCGATCGGGCAGATGCGGCCGTAATGGGTGGGATGCACGTCGCGCACTTCGAAGCCGGCGCGCTCGCGGGTCAACCCGCCCGGGCCAAGCGCCGACAGACGCCGCTTATGCGTGATCTCCGACAGCGGATTGGTCTGGTCCATGAACTGCGACAGTTGCGAGGAGCCGAAGAACTCGCGCACCGCGGCGGCCGCGGGCTTGGCGTTGATTAGATCCTGCGGCATCACCGTGTCGATATCGACCGAGCTCATGCGCTCCTTGATGGCGCGCTCCATGCGCAGCAGTCCCACGCGGTACTGATTCTCCATGAGCTCGCCCACCGAGCGCACCCGGCGGTTGCCGAGATGATCAATGTCGTCGATCTCGCCCTTGCCGTCGCGCAGGCCGACCAGCGTCTTGATCACGGCGAGGATGTCCTCCCTGCGCAGCGTGCGCACCGTGTCGGGAGCGTCGAGGTCGAGGCGCATGTTCATCTTGACCCGGCCGACGGCGGAGAGGTCGTAGCGCTCGGAATCGAAGAAGATGCCCTTGAACAGCGTCGCCGCGGCATCCGGCGTCGGCGGCTCGCCGGGCCGCATCACGCGATAGATGTCGAGCAGCGCCTCCTCGGGATTGGAATTCTTGTCGACGTTCAGCGTGTTGCGGATGAACGCGCCGACATTGACGTGATCGATGTCGAGGATCGGGATTTCCTTGAGACCCAATTCCTTCAGCTTGTCGAGCAGCTTGGCTTCGAGCTCTTCGCCCGCCTCGCCATAGATCTCGCCCGTCTCCATGTTGATGATGTCCTGGGCGAGGTAGCGGCCGTGCAAATCCTCGTCGCTGACGAGAAGCTCCTTCAGGCCCTCGTCGGCGAGCTTCTTGGCGAGCCTTGCCGTCACCTTGAGGCCGGCCGCGATGGCGACCTTGCCGGTCTTGGCGTCGATCAGGTCGCTGGTGGGCTTGATGCCGCGCAAGCGGTCAGGACGGAACGGCATGCGCCATCCATCCTTGGTCGCCTTGAGCGAAATGCGGTCGTAGAAGGTCGCGAGGATCTCCTCATCCTCGAGGCCGAGCGCATAGAGCAGCGTGGTCACTGGCAGCTTGCGCCGCCGGTCGATGCGCACATAGACGTTGTCCTTGGCGTCGAACTCGAAATCGAGCCAGGAGCCGCGATAGGGAATGATGCGCGCGGCGAACAGCAGTTTGCCCGAGGAATGCGTCTTGCCGCGGTCGTGGTCGAAGAACACGCCGGGAGAACGGTGCATCTGCGAGACGATGACGCGCTCGGTGCCGTTGATGACGAAGGTGCCGTTCATGGTCATGAGCGGCATGTCACCCATGTAAACGTCCTGCTCCTTGATGTCCTTGACCGAGCGGGCGCCGGTCTCCTCGTTGACATCGAACACGATCAGCCTGAGCGTGACCTTGAGCGGCGCGGCATAGGTCATGCCCCGCTGCTGGCACTCCTCGACGTCGTATTTCGGCAACTCGAAAGCGTAGCGCACGAATTCGAGCTGGGCGCGGTCGCCGAAATCCTTGATGGGGAAGACGGAGCGGAAGACGGCCTGCAAGCCCTCGTCCAGGCGCCCGCCCTCGGGCTCATCGACCATCAGGAACTGATCGTAGGACTGCTTCTGAACCTCGATGAGGTTCGGCATCTCGGCCACTTCGTGGATACGGCCGAACATCTTCCGCAAGCGCTTATGACCATTCGAAGAAGTCTGCTGCGTCATTTGGTCCTCTTAGGCTCGTCGCGACGGCTCGCCGGAAACCCCGCTGCAAGCGGAGACTCTGGTGAAACGTCACGTCTCATTTTTGGTGGGTTTTGGCCCGGGCGAACTCCCCTATATGGGGGTCGCCCGGGGCCACTTCAACCCACCGGGTTATTTCAACTCGACGGTCGCTCCGGCGGCCTCGAGCTGCTTCTTGATCTTCGCCGCCTCGTCCTTGGTCACGCCTTCCTTCACCGGCTTCGGCGCGCCTTCGACGAGATCCTTGGCCTCCTTCAGGCCGAGGCTGGTGATTGCCCGCACTTCCTTGATAACGTTTATCTTCTGGGCTCCGGCGGCGGTCAGAACGACGGTAAACTCCGTCTGCTCCTCAACCGGCGCGGCGGCTACGGCTCCAGCGGCCATCATGGCCACGGGGGCCGCTGCTGAGACGCCCCATTTCTCCTCCAGCAATTTCGCCAGATCGGCGGCTTCGAGCACGGTCAGGCTCGAAAGCTGGTCCACTATTTTCTGCAAATCTGCCATCGACATATCCTCGTAGGTTTGACTCTCGTATTAAGGTTCAGGCCGGCGTCACGCCGCTTCCTTGTTGCCA
>JALHTP010000482.1 GCA_022865725.1 Methyloceanibacter sp.
CCTGATAGCTGAAGCTCGCGTGGAACCGCTGCACGTGGTTCGGCGGCCGACCGACTGGGCGCTTGAGCAGACATGTGATCCTCTGTTGAAGGACCTGATTGGCGGGCAGGCGGATCGCATACTTGTAGCCTTCGACCTCCAGGAACTCGTAGACCGCAGGATTGGCAAAGGCGGCATCGGCGCGGAAGTAGCGGCGCGAGACCTTGCCCCGATAGCGGTCCACGACCGGGTCGAGCACGTCCTTCCAGCCGTCGGCGCTGTGGACGTTGCCGGGGCGAAGTGCGCTGCGTTCCAGATCACCGAACTGGTTGAACACGAACAACGGGTGATAGCAGGTGCAGGCGTAGTGACCGTTCCAGACGCTGTTCTCTTGTTCGCCGTGCGTCGGGCTGACGCTCGAATCCATATCGAGCACGATGCCTCTCGGTGGACGACGGCCGTGCACACGGTCGATCCATTGTCCGGAGAGATCGGCGAGTGCCGAGAGGTTCTTCTCCGCCGTCAGCCAGCGCGTCTCGAAGCGCCCCATTTGACTCGGCGATGCCGCTGCGCCCGAGGCCGCCTTGCCGCCGACGATCCAACGCATCGCCGGATCATGGCGCAGGCGTTCGGCGTCGTTGACATCCTCGTATCCGGCAAGCCGCCCGAACACGGACTGCCGCAGCAATCCGACCAGCGCATGGCGGCCGTTCCTGCCGGTGCGCGCATCGGCGAGCAAATCGCCGGCCATTGTGCCGAGGCCGAGAGCGTCGTCGAGTTCGCGATAGGCCAGCAGTCCGGCATCGGAGGTAATCCGCGAGCCATGGAACTCAAGCTTCACGCGGCGGTCGAAATCGAGCCTGAGAGGACCATCGCCCGATTCACCCGCTGGGTTCTTCAAGATGGCCTCGCGCGATCCAGATTAAACTATTGATTATTATATCTGAATCGCTACCAAATCGCAGCAAATTACGCGTCATCCGGCGAATGCGGGCTTAGAGCATGATCCGGAAAAGTGGGAACCGGTTTTCCGAAAAGATCATGCTCAAACAAAAGGCTAGAGCGAAAGCATGAGTCACCCCGAAGGGATATCGCTCTCGATGGACGATCGAGAACCGCAATTCCTGGACGTGGGCGATGGGGTGAGGCGCCGCCGCGTCGCCTATCGCTTTGCCGATACCGGGAAGGGCGAGGGCGTCGCCCTTCTATGGCTGCCGGGATTTCTGTCGGACATGGCGAGCACCAAGGCCGTCGCGCTCTCCGAGTGGGCGAAGGCGGCGGGGCTGCCGATGCTCCGTTTCGACTATAGCGGTCACGGGCTATCGGAAGGCGATCTGCTGGCAGCCTCGATCGGCGACTGGCTGGAAGAGGCTTGCCACCTGCTCGATGTCCTCGGTGAGCGGCGCAGTCTCGTTGTGGGGTCCTCGATGGGCGGCTGGATAGCGCTTCTGCTCGCGCGCAGGCTTGCGCAGGAAGGCTCCCTTCAGCGTCTCGCCGGGCTCGTGCTGATCGCGCCCGCCTGGGACATGACCGACCGGCTGATGTGGCACCGGATGTCCGCCGAGGTGAAGGCGAAGCTCGAACGTGACGGCGTCACTTACGAGCCGTCCCCCTACGGCGATCCCTATCCGATCACCAGGCATCTGATCGAGGAGGGGCGCCAACACCTGATCGGGGTGGGCACGCTGCATCTCGATCTGCCGGTCCGCATCCTGCAAGGCATGTGCGACCCCGACGTGCCCTGGGGCCATGCGCTCGACCTGGTCGATCTTCTCTGTTGCGACGATGTCGAGATCACGCTCATCAAGGACGGCGACCATCGCCAGTCGCGGCCGCAAGATCTGCGCCGCCTCGAAGCCACCGTCGCTGCGCTGGTCGAGCACGTCAAAGCGCCTTAGCTAGATCCCGGCACAAGCGAGGCGAGGCCTTCGCGGTAGGTAGGATAGCGTAGCTTCACGCCGAGCTCGGACTTGATGCGGGAATTGCCGATGCGCCGGCTCCCCTCATAGAAGCTGCGCGCCATGGGCGTGAGATCGGCCTCATCAAAATCGACTTCCGGCGGCGGCTCCACGCCGATCAGTCTGGCGGCATACGCCACCACCGCGTCGGGCGCGGCCGGCTCGTCGTCGGCGACATTGTAGATCGCGCCGCCCCGCGGCCGCGCGATCGAGGCTTCGAGCACGGAGGCGATGTCCTCCACATGGATGCGGCTGAACACCTGGCCGTCCTTCTTGATGCGCCGCGCCGTGCCGGCGCTCAGCTTGTCGAAGACGCTGCGTCCGGGACCATAGATGCCGGCGAGCCTGAACACCTGCACCGGCACGCCGGTCTCGGCGCCAAACGCGAGCCAGGCTTGCTCGGCTTCGACGCGCGCTTCCGTGCGCGCGCTGTTAGGCTTGGGCAGGGTCGCCTCGTCGACCCAACGCCCCTCCTGGTCGCCATAGACCCCGACCGTCGAGAGATAGCCGATCCATTCGAACAAGGAGAGGCCAGCGAGCCGATCGCGATAATGCGCCAGCACGGGATCGCCTTCCGGCCCTGGCGGGATCGAGTGGAGGAGATGCGTCGTGCCCTCGAGCGCGTTGGGAAGAGCGGTGTTGCCGGCCTCTCCCGAGAACTGAGCCATCTCGTAGCCGCGCGATGCCAGCTGGCCGATTCTCCCTACGTCGCGCGCCGTTCCGGCGATCTGCCAGCCTTTGGCGGCAAGGCGCGCCGCAAGCGTCTGTGCCGAGAAGCCGAGACCGAAAGCGAACAGCCGGCTCACGCGGCTTCCCCC
>JALHTP010000483.1 GCA_022865725.1 Methyloceanibacter sp.
CGTGGCTTGAGAGCCGCGAGTGTCGCCCCACATCGGAAGACTTCGAGACGAACTCTGCCAAGGGCCGGGGACCAACCGTTAGCAAGATTGGAGGGAGAGCAACATGAAGACCGAGAGTGTAAATGGGCGGGTTGCCAAGAATGCTAGAGCCCTTGTTTGGGACGTTGGGCAGGAGCCGGGTGACGTTGTGCGGCTCAGCTTGGCCGACGTGGTGGACTTCGCCAATGGCAGGTTTGACGAGCTGCTCGTTCGCCTACCGTGGCTCGGCGCTGTCCTGATACAGCGCGACGAAAACGGACAAGTGGAGGTCGTGACCCTACCGGGTGAGGAGTATCCGGCGGTGTCACCGCTGCCCACACAGGAGAAGCAGGATGAGTGAGGTAATGCAGTGGCCCTAGGGACTATCGGAATTTCTGTGTGTGAGGCGGTTATCCGTCATGCGAGCACGAAGCGCTCTTTGAATATGACGGCGAACTGCGTCTTCGCCTCGAACCACTCGCGCGGCGGCCGTTTCCAGTCGGCTGCGGCGTGGTTCAAGACCAGATATAGCAGCTTCGAGGCGGCGTCGTCAGACGGGAAATGGCCTCTCGTTCTGACGGCCCGGCGGAGCTTCGAGTTCAGCGCCTCGATCGCGTTGGTCGTGTAGATGATCCGGCGGACGCCTTCGGGGAACGCGAAGAACGGAATGACGAGCTCCCAGTTGCGCCGCCAGCTCTGAGCGATCGCCGGATACTTCTCGCCCCACGGGCTCTCAGCAAAAGCATTGAGAGCGGCCTGGCCGGCTTCAGCGTCGGCCGCGCGATAGACCGCGCGCAGCGCCTGCGCCACGCTTCTACGATCCTTGAAGGAGGCAAAATCCATGGAATGGCGGATCAGGTGAACGATGCAGGTTTGAACGATGGTCTGCGGAAAAACCGCATTGATGGCTTCAGGGAAGCCCTTCAGACCGTCAACGACGGCGATCAGAATGTCTTGGGCGCCGCGGTTCTTCAGCTCGTTCATGACGCGCAGCCAGAATTTGGCGCCCTCGGTCTGCTCGATCCAGATACCGAGGATCTCCTTCGTGCCGTCGGGCAGGATGCCCAACGCGATGTAGATCGCCTTGTTGCGAACGAAGCCCTCGTCGCGGATCTTGACCCGAATGGCGTCGAAGAATACCAGCGGATAGCAGATGTCGAGCGGTCGGTTCTGCCATTCCGCAACCTCGTCAAGCACCGCGTCGGTGACCGCCGAGATCAGGTCGGGCGAGACATCGATGCCATAGAGTTCCTCAAGGTGGCCGCGGATCTCACGCACCGTCATGCCGCGTGCGTACATCGAGATGATCTTCTCATCGAAGTCCGGGAACCGGCGTTGGTATTTGGCAATCAGCTTGGGGTCGAAGGTCCCAGCTCGGTCACGCGGCACCGACAGAGTCATCTTCGAGGTGCCGGTCAGAACCGACTTCTTCGAATAGCCGTTGCGATGATTGCCTTTGCCTTCTCCGTCCTCGCCATCCAGATGCTCGTCGATCTCGGCGTTCAGAATCCGCTCCGAAAGCGCCTTCTTCAGTTCGTCAACCAGCCCATCCTTGCTGAAAACTTCCTTCGGATCGCGGCCGGCTAGCAGTTGGTCCAGGACGTCCTTCTCGATCGCCATATGATGCTCCCTCGGTTCCCACCATCATGGCCCCAAACACAAGATTCCTGACAGTCCCTCTCGCCGGCGCGCGCGCCTTTCTCGTGGTCATCGCCTCGCTTGCCGTCTTCGCGCTGATCCTTCCGAATTACACCAAGACCGCCCCCGACCCGAGCGA
>JALHTP010000053.1 GCA_022865725.1 Methyloceanibacter sp.
CGCATGCGCGCATATTCCCTCTGGCGCTCGCTGTTGGCGGGGGTGGAGAGCGTGTCGTGCCAGCCGAGATAGTTCCAGTAGTCGACGGAATAGGACAGCGTGATGAGGCTGGGCTGCTTGCCGAGATCCGCCAGCAGCGCGTCCGCGGCCGGACAGGAGGAGCAGCCCTGGCTCGTGAACAGTTCGAGCACCGCCGTCTCTTGCCCGGCAACGCTCGCCAGCTCAGCCACTGGCGGCTCGGCCATGACCGGCGCGGCGATGGTGCCGAGAGCGAGCGCGATCAACGCCCGCGCGCTTGGGCGGAAAAGTGACCTCATGGCTCCTAGCATGCAGGAACCGGACCGAAATTTCTGGCAAAAACGGCTCACCCCGAGTCACAACTGAGTGACCTTCGGTGCCTGAATATGAGGCTGGGTGAAGCCGTGGACGGCCGACACCGGCCCAGCCTTGACGAGACTGATCCAAGTCAATGGAAATTCATTCTACGCGGCGGGTCGGGCAAGGCTCCGCAGCACGTAATGCAGGATGCCGCCATTGCGGAAATAGTCGAGCTCGTCGAACGTATCGATCGCCGCGCGCAACGGCACGGCACGCTTCTCACCGTTAGCGTAAACGAGATCGGCTTCGAGCCACTGCCCCGGCTTGATCTCGCTTAAGCCCTTGAGGCTCACCGTCTCGTCGCCCTTGAGGCTTAGCGAGCGCCACGACATGCCCTCGGCGAAGAGGAGCGGCAGGACGCCCATGCCGATCAGGTTCGAGCGGTGGATGCGCTCGAAGCTCTCGGCGATCACCGCACGCACGCCGAGCAGCCGCGTGCCCTTCGCCGCCCAGTCGCGCGAGGAGCCGGTGCCGTATTCCTTGCCGGCAAAGACCACGAGCGGCACCGCCTCCGCCTGATAGCGCATGGCGGCATCGTAGATCGGGAGCTGCTCGCCCGACGGAAAGTGGATCGTCACGCCGCCCTCGACGCCGGGCACCATCAAGTTCCTGATGCGGGTATTGGCGAAGGTGCCGCGCATCATCACCTCGTGATTGCCGCGCCGCGAGCCGTAGGAGTTGAAGTCGTGGACGGCGACGCCATGCTCGATCAGGTAGCCGCCGGCTGGGCTGTCCTTCCTGATCCCCCCTGCCGGCGAGATATGGTCGGTGGTGATGGAATCGAGGAACAGGCCGAGGATGCGCGCGCCTTCGACATCGGTGACCGGCGACGGCGTCAGCGACATCTCGGCGAGGTAAGGCGGGTTCTGCACATAGGTCGACTGCGCGTTCCAGCCATAAGTGAGCCCGCCCGTCACCTCGATCTTGCGCCATTCGGGATCGCCGCGGAACACGTCGCCATAGCGCTCCTTGAACATCGACTTCTTCACCGCCTTGCGCACCACCTTGGCGATCTGCTTGGCCGACGGCCAGAGATCCTTGAGATAGACGGGCTCGCCGTCGGCATCGATGCCGAGCGGCTCGCTGGTGAGGTCGAGCATCATCGAGCCGGCCAGCGCGTAAGCGACCACGAGCGGCGGCGAAGCGAGATAATTGGCGCGCACGTCGTGATTGACGCGGCCCTCGAAATTGCGGTTTCCCGACAGCACCGAGGCGACCGCGAGGTGATGGGTGTGGATGGTGTGGGAGATCTCGTCGGGCAGCGGACCGGAATTCCCAATGCAGGTGGTGCAGCCATAGCCGACAAGGTTGAAACCGAGCCTGTCGAGGTCTTTCTGCAACCCCGCCTCCTCGAGATAATCGGTCACCACCTGCGAGCCCGGCGCCAGCGAGGTCTTCACCCATGACTTGACGCTCAGGCCCTTCTTCACCGCGTTCTTGGCAAGCAGGCCCGCCGCGACCATGACGAAAGGATTTGAGGTGTTGGTGCAGGAGGTGATGGCGGCAATCACCACGTCGCCATGGCCGAGGTCGAAATTCTTGCCGGTGACCGGCACCCGGAGGCCGGCCTCCGCCGCCTTGCCGTATTCCTTGTCGAGCGCTTCGGCGAAGGCTGAAGCGGCGCGCGTGAGCGGCACGCGGTCCTGCGGGCGTTTCGGCCCGGCAAGCGACGGCTCGACATCGCCAAGGTCGAGGTCGAGCGTCTTGGTGAACACCGGGTCGGGCGTATCGGCGTCGCGATAGAGCCCTTGCGCCTTCGCATAGTCCTCGACCAGCGCGATGCGCCGCTTCTTGCGCGCCGTGGCCTTGAGATAAGCGAGCGTCTCCTCGTCGATGGGGAAGAAGCCGCAGGTCGCGCCATATTCCGGCGCCATGTTGGCGATGGTGGCGCGGTCCTCGAGCGGCAGATTGCTCAACCCCACGCCGAAATATTCCACGAACTTGCCGACCACGCCCGCACGCCGCAGCATCTCGGTGACCGTCAGCACGAGATCGGTCGCCGTCACGCCGTCCTTCAGCTCGCCGGTGAGCCTGAAGCCCACCACTTCGGGGATCAGCATGGAGATCGGCTGGCCGAGCATGGCCGCCTCGGCCTCGATGCCGCCCACGCCCCAGCCGAGCACCGAGAGGGCGTTGACCATGGTCGTATGGCTGTCGGTGCCGACGAGCGTATCGGGGAAAGCGAGCGCGTTCGCCCCGTTCGCTTCCTTGGTCCACACCGTCTGCGCCAGATATTCGAGATTGACCTGGTGACAGATGCCGGTGCCGGGCGGCACCACGCGGAAATTGTCGAAGGCGCCGGCGCCCCACCGTAAAAAGGCGTAGCGCTCGCCGTTCCGCTCATATTCCTTGTCGACATTGATCTGGAAGGCGTGGTCCGAGCCGAAGGCGTCGACCATGACCGAATGGTCGATGACCAGATCGACGGGCGCCAGCGGGTTGATCTTTTTCGGATCGCCGCCGAGCCCTGCCATGGCGTCGCGCATGGCGGCGAGATCGACCACCGCGGGAACGCCGGTGAAATCCTGCATCAGGACGCGCGCCGGCCGGAAGGCGATCTCGCGGTCGCTCTTGCGCTCCTCGAGCCACTCAGCGATCCCGCGAATGTCGTCGGCGGTGACGCTGCGGCCGTCCTCGTGGCGAAGCAGGTTTTCCAGCAGCACCTTGAGCGAGAAGGGCAGACTGCCGATCCCGGCAAGCCCGTTCGCCTCGGCCTCTTTCAGGCTGAAATAATCGTAGCTCTCGCCGTCGACCTCGAGCGTGCGCCGGCAATTGAAGCTGTCGAGCGAGGATTCAAGTGCCGCTGTCAAACTGATCTCCTTGAGGCGTGGCAGTCACTTTAGGCGTGGCAAGTCACTTCAAGAGGCGCATGCAAAGGCGTGGCCAACCGGCTTCCGGGACGGCTGGCCATCAGGCTGATACGGCTCCCCTCGAGCTAAGGCTTGCGCGCTCCAGGCTATATAAAAGCGCTTGCGGCAACGAGACAATGACGCGAAGAGATTTCACGCGGCGCGAATTCGCCGCTTCGAGTGCCTCTCCCAGCCTCAACTTGCGTAAATTCCGAGCAAAATGCCGCAAACGATCGGCCTCGCCGCTTATGACATCAGCTGCCAGCGCGGCGGAAGAATCATCTTCCACGGCTTAAGCTTCAGGCTTGCCCCCGGCGAGGCGCTGCTGGTGAGCGGCCCTAACGGGGCGGGCAAGACGAGCCTGTTGCGGCAGATCGCGGGGCTCCTCCCCCTTGCCGCCGGGCGCCTCGGCCTCACCGGCGCCGGCCCCGATGCCGCGCTTCCTGAGCTTTGCCACTATGTCGGCCATCTGAACGCGGTGAAGACCAGCTTCAGCGTGCGCGACAATCTCGCCTTTTGGGCCGATTTCCTGGCGGAGAATGGCGCAAGCCTCGATCGCGCCCTGGCCGCGTTTCGCCTGACCTCTCTGGCCGAGCTTCCCGCCGGTCTCCTGTCAGCGGGCCAGAAGCGGAAGCTCGCGCTGTCCCGTCTCTTCGCCGCGCCGCGGCCGATCTGGCTCTTGGACGAGCCGCAAGTCTCCCTCGACGCCGCCTCGGTCAGGCTGCTCGACGCCGCACTCAAGGATCACCTCGAAGCGGGCGGCATCGCACTTGTGGC
>JALHTP010000484.1 GCA_022865725.1 Methyloceanibacter sp.
CTTCTGGCAAGTCGTCGACAAGCACAAGCTCAATATCTTCTACACCGCGCCCACGGCGATCAGGGCCCTGAAGGGTCTCGGCGACGACAAAGTGACGCGCACCAAGCGGAAGTCGCTCAAGCTGCTCGGCACCGTGGGTGAGCCGATCAACCCCGAAGCGTGGGAGTGGTACTATCACGTCGTCGGAGAGGAACGCTGCCCCATCGTCGATACCTGGTGGCAGACCGAGACCGGCGGCATTCTCATCACGCCGCTTCCCGGCGCCACCAAGCTCAAGCCCGGCTCCGCGACGCTGCCCTTTTTCGGCGTGGAGCCCGGCATCGTCGACAACGAGGGCAACCTCATCGAGGGCGAGGCGGCGGGCAATCTGGTCATTCTCGATGCCTGGCCAGGGATGATGCGGAGCGTCTATGGCGACCATAAGCGCTTCGTCGACACCTATTTCTCGATTTATAAGGGGAAGTTCTTCACCGGCGACGGATGCCGTCGCGACGAGGACGGCTATTATTGGATCACCGGCCGGGTCGACGACGTGATCAACGTCGCCGGACACCGCATGGGCACGGCGGAAGTCGAATCCGCGCTCGTCGCCCATCCCAAAGTGTCGGAGGCCGCCGTCGTGGGCTATCCCCACGATGTCAAGGGCCAGGGCATCTATTGTTATGTGACGCTGATGGCGGGACAGACTTGGTCCGACGCGCTAAGCACCGAGCTGCGCGACTGGGTACGGAAGGAGATCGGGCCGATCGCCTCGCCCGATCTCATTCAGTTCGCGCCGGGCTTGCCGAAGACCCGCTCGGGCAAGATCATGCGCCGCATCTTGCGCAAGATCGCCGAGGACGATTTCGGCAATCTCGGCGACACTTCGACGCTCGCCGATCCTTCCGTAGTCACCGATCTCATCGAGCACCGGCAGAACCGGAAATAGGCTTACCGGAGAAACCGAGCAGCGACGGACTCAAGCTACAAGAGCGCGCGAGGGATAAAGGAAAGCACCATGACGCTAAAACGCATCCTGATCGGTCTCGGCATCGTCGTCGCGCTTCTGTTCGCCATCGTCGCGGCGCTTGGATTTTTGACGCCCGACGAGAAGTCGGTCAGTCAAACCGTGTCGATGACGGTAGGCAGCCGCACCGTCACCATAGGCGGCCACTATAAGGACATGACCCAGGAATCTCTGGCCGACGGGATCAAGATCAACGTCGACGGCCACGAGATCACGGTCGGCGCCGATCAGCTGGAGGTCGACGGCAAGACGCAAGTGCTCGAGCCGGGCCAGGACGTGGAAATCCTGGTCGACGACAAGGGCACCGTGTCAGTGAAAGTGGTGCACTCAGACGCCGGCGGTCCCGCCCACGCTCCGCAATAGAGCGGCGTTGTTGCCGCTCAGCGTGTGGGTGATCTGGGCGAGAAGCTTCGCCCAGGCCTCTTTCGTCTCGCGCGTGAAGCGCTTCTCCAGCGACTGCTCCAGCGTCCACATCATCGCCTTGGCCATGGTGCGGTAATGGCGCAGCTTGATGCCAAGCTGGCGATGGCGGACGCCGAGCAGCTTGAGCGTCGGCGCCAGCCCGTCCTCGTGGTTGAGCGTGATGATGGTGAGCTTCACCGCCGCCATGAATTTACGGCCTTGCGTCTCGGCAGGCCCGCCGAACCGCGCACGCAAGGTCGGGTCGAGCCGGTAGAGCTTGAGGAAGAAGAGCTGCCCCACGAGGTCGAGGGCGGGATCGAGCTTGAGGAAGCTCTCCCTGATCACGCG
This sequence comes from Methyloceanibacter sp., assembly GCA_022865725.1. Classification (GTDB taxonomy): domain Bacteria; phylum Pseudomonadota; class Alphaproteobacteria; order Rhizobiales; family Methyloligellaceae; genus Methyloceanibacter. The sequence continues at coordinate 1,757 of JALHTP010000484.1, forward strand.
CTTCTGCTGTGCCGTGAGCGAGGTCTCGACGGATGCCCCGGCGCGGGCCGGAGCAAGGCGATTTGAGGGCTTGGCGGCAGAGGCTTGAGCGGTGACTGACATGGCGAGGCTACTCCCGAGGATGCATGGCTCAAGCCCGAGCATGCGGGGCAGCCCTTGAGGAACCGTTAAGGTAACCGGATCGGAAACCAAATTGCCGGGGACGCCCCGAAAAGCTTGTGTGAGCCTGAGCCCCCAATGTCTTGTCGCCCGCTTCAGGGCCTCCATATTTACGTTTCGAGGAAGCCGGGTTCGCCTTGAGCCCTAAGCCCTCCCCTGGAGGTTCCATGAGCTATTTGCGCACCGCCATTTTTCTTGCAGCGCTGACGGCGCTGTTCATGGGGATCGGGTTTCTGATCGGCGGCCAGACCGGCATGATCATGGCCTTCGTCGTCGCCGCGGCGATGAACCTGTTCGCCTATTGGAACTCCGACAAGATGGTGCTCTCCATGTATGGCGCGCGCGAGGTCGACGCACGCTCGGCGCCGGAGCTGTATGACCTCGTCAAGCAGCTCGCCGCGGCGGCGGGGCTGCCGATGCCGCGCGTCTATGTGATGGAGAATCCGCAGCCGAACGCCTTCGCCACCGGCCGCAATCCCGAGCACGCCGCCGTCGCGGTGACCACCGGGCTGATGGGCACGGTCGGCCAGGAGGAGCTGGCGGGCGTGATCGCGCATGAGCTCGGTCACATCAAGAACCACGATACGCTGCTGATGACGATCACCGCGACGATCGCCGGCGCGATCTCCATGCTCGCCAATTTCGGCTTTATGTTTGGCGGTCGGAGCAACGACAACAACTCGATCGGCTTCGTCGGCACGCTGGCTCTGTTCATTCTCGGCCCGCTGGCCGCGGGGCTGGTGCAGATGGCGATCAGCCGCACGCGCGAATACGCGGCCGACCGTGAAGGCGCCGAGATCAGCCGGCGACCTTTGGCGCTCGCCTCCGCGCTCGAGAAGATCGCCGGCGCCGCGCAGCACATCCCCAATATGCCGGCCGAGCGCAATCCGGCTTCGGCGCATCTCTTCATCGTCAATCCGCTGTCCGGCGCGCGCATGGACAATCTCTTCTCGACCCACCCGAATGTCGAGAACCGGGTGGCGCTACTGCAAGAGATGGCGCGCGAGATGGGCGAAAGCGGTCCGTCGGCCGGCGCTCCTTCCGATGCGGCGGGGCCATGGTCGGAGCAGCGCCGTGTTGCGGGACGCGGGCCATGGGGCTAGGCCTGTCAGGCTAGGCCTCACGATTCTCCGGCGCATCGCACCATGACCATTTCCGACAAAGAGGCGAGGGCAAGAGCCCAAGCACGCGACGCCCAGGTCGGCCTGCCGGCTCGGCGCGCCGCGGTCGAATTGCTCGGCGCCGTGCTGCAGAAGAAGCAGCAACTCGACGACATCCTGGGCCGCTCGCTCGAGCGGGGTTCCATGGGCGACCTGCCGGCCCGCGACCGGGCGCTCGCCCGCGCCATCGTGGGCACCAGCCTTAGGCGAAAAGGTCAGCTCGACCATGTGCTCGGCGCATTTTTGGAACGCGGCATGCCGGAGCGATCCGGCACGCTCTATCCGATCCTTCTGTCCGCCGCGGCGCAGCTCATCTTCCTCAAGACGCCGCCGCACGCGGCCATCGATCTCGCCGTGACGCTGGCCCAGTACGATCCGAAGGCGAAGCGCTACGACAAGCTGGTCAACGCCGTGCTGCGCCGCGTCGCCGGCGAAGGCGAGGCAATAGCGGCCAGCCTCGATGCAGGGCGGGTCAATACGCCCGACTGGCTGTGGACGCGATGGGTCAGCTATTGGGGCGAGGAACGCGCGCGGGCCATTGGGCAATCCCATCTCGTCGAGCCGCCGCTCGACCTCACCCTCAAGAGCGATCCTGAATTTTGGGCCGAGCAGCTTTCTGGCCGCGTGCTCCCCACAGGCAGCGTGCGGCTTTTGCCCAAGGGGCGCATCGAGGCGCTTCCCGGCTTCGATGAGGGCGCGTGGTTTGTGCAAGATGTCGCGGCATCGCTGCCGGCGCGGCTGCTTGGCGAGGTCGCAGGCAAGCGCGTGGCCGATCTTTGCGCCGCACCCGGCGGCAAGACGGCGCAACTCGTCCTTGCCGGCGCCTCGGTCGTGGCCGTGGACAGCTCGAAGACACGGCTCGGGCTCGTCGCCGACAATCTGGCGCGGCTCGGCTTGGAGGCCGAGCTTGTTATCGCCGACGCCACCACCTGGCAGCCTGGCGAAATGTTCGACGCGGTGCTCTTGGACGCGCCATGCTCGTCGACCGGCACCATCCGCCGGCATCCCGACATCCCCTATACCAAGTCGCCCAAGGACATCGAGGCGCTTGCCGGGCTCCAGGCCCGGCTGCTCGACAACGCCGCCAGACTGGTGAAGCCCGGCGGCAGGCTCGTCTATTCGACCTGCTCGCTCGAGCCCGAGGAAGGCGAGGCGCAGATTGCGGCCCTTCTCGTGCGAAACGACGATCTCCGCCTCGAGCCCATCGAAGACGGCGAGCTTTTCGGCGAGACGGCCTGGATCGAGCCGTCCGGAGCTTTGCGGACTTTTCCCTATGAACTCAGGCTCGATTCCCCCGAATGGAGCGGAATGGACGGCTTTTTTGCCACACGGCTGGTCCGCACCCGTTAAGCCTACGCGTATCGGGCTTGATCGGAAACGTGCGCGGCCCGACAATGCGGGTCTAAGGATGCACGGGGAGGCCTTGCGTTCTTCGAGGCGCGAGGCGGCAGCTTGGAGATACGCAGCATGGCGGCTGACTCTCAGCCCTACGAGCGCGGTGGCCGCGTCCAAGCGGCGCGCCTGAGCGGTCCGGGACCGTTCCGCCGCTTCATGCTCGCGAGCATGGCCAGCATCAGCTATCCGGGAACGCAAGCCGAGCAGCTCCTGCTTGCCCCGCAGGAGCTCAGGACCGCCGACCCGAGCTTTGCCACCGAGCTTTACAACGGACATTTCGGACTCGCCGGACGGCTGGCCGAGGTCGACGCGGAGTCGCCCTTCGAGATCGCTCCTCCCTCCGAAGGCTGGGCGCGCGAGCTTTACGGATTTGGCTGGCTCAGACATCTGCGCGCGGCCGGCAGCGAGCTGTCGCGCGAGCAGGCCAAGGCGCTGGTGCAGGATTTCATCGCGCTCAAGCGCTCGCTCCACGGCCTCGCCTGGCAGCCGGAGATCGTCGGCCGCAGGGTGATCTCCTGGCTCTCCAATTCGGTCCTCATTCTCGACAGCGGCGAGCCGCAAGCCTACGAGACCTTCCTCAAGGCGCTGACCTCGCAGCTCCGCTATCTCTCGGCCAGCTATCGCGACGCGCCAGACGGCGTGCCACGCCTCGTCTCTCTCATGGCGCTGATCTATGCCGGGCTTTGCATCGCCGAGCAGCAGGCGGTGGTCGATCGCTATTCGCGGCCGTTC
>JALHTP010000485.1 GCA_022865725.1 Methyloceanibacter sp.
ACGAGGCCCGAGGCAAAGGCGGGCGCGGCGCGCGCGGTTCCGAGCCATGCGGACAGACAGAAGCCAAAGACGACAACGGCCGTTCCGGCGAGGACCAGGGCCAGTCTCTTCGAGCGAGGCAATCGATGCGGCATATGACTCTCCAGTCCATGTGCGAAAGAGCTTAGAGATGGGCGGCTCTCCCCGCAACGTCTTGCTCTAACCGGCTCAACCGACCGCACGAAACAGCCCATGCCAGCGCCACCGTTCGCCCTCCAGCTCGCGATCGTGATCGTGGTGATCGTTCTGATCGCCGCCTCGACCGTGCGATTCGCCTTGCGGTCGACCCGCGCCGGCGCCGAGCCGACCATCAAGGCCACCTTCAGGAAGCTGCAGAAGGGCTGGTTCCAGCTCCACGTCGCCGTCGCCAATCAGGCGCCCTACGGCGTGGTCGTGGACGAGCTCAGACGCGTGCGGCCGAGATCGGCGCGGCTCATGGCTCCGATCACCTCGGTCAGCACACGGAAAGGCGACTTCCAGGTCTGGTCCCATCCCACCACCGACAAAGCCACGACCAGCATTCCGCTCGACCTCGTGCTCGGCCCGCATGAAGCCCGCGCCGGGACCATCTCGCGCGCCGCCGAGGGGCAAGTGACCGCCTGGCTGTTCCTGCCCGAGGACTTGAACCCGCTGGATGTGACGCTCGAACTCGTTTTTCTCGACCGCGCGGGGCCTTTGCGGCGCTATCGCGTCACCGCCAGGCGCGAAGGGAAGCGCTGAGGGGCTAATTGACCTTGAGCTCGGCCTTCTTCTCCCCGCTCTTGTCGACCGATTTCGTGCCGCGCAGGAGCTCGAGAGCGTAGATCAGCTGGGCGTCCTTGTCCTTTTCCTCAGGCACATAGGAGGAGCTTCCGGCCTCTTCCGGGTCTTCTTTCGTCTCCGCCTCGTTCTTGAGATGGCCGCGCAGATTGGCTTCGCCGACGGCGTTCGCCGCCGATTTGTTGAGGTCCTTGGGCAATTCCTCCTCGACCTTGACCTCGGGCTGGATGCCCAAGGCCTGGATCGAGCGGCCCGACGGCGTGTAATACCGCGCCGTGGTGAGCCTGAGCGCCCCGCCGCCTCCGAGCGGAATGATGGTCTGCACCGAGCCTTTGCCGAAAGAGCGGGTGCCCACCAGCGTTGCTCTATTGTGATCCTGGAGCGCGCCCGCGACGATCTCCGAAGCGGAAGCCGAGCCGCCATTGATCAGAACCACGAGATCCTTGCCGTCCGTGATGTCGCCCGGCCGCGCATTGGCGCGTTGCGTCTCTTCAGGATTGCGCCCCTTGGTGAGCACGATGGCGCCTTGGTTGAGAAAGGCATCGGAAACGGAGATGGCTTGATCGAGCAATCCGCCGGGATCGTTGCGGAGGTCGATGACGTAGCCCTTGAGCTTCGGGCCGATCGTCTTCTTCAGCTCGCTGATGGCCTTTTCGAGCTCCGACGTGGTCTGCTCGTTGAAGCTGGTGATGTGCACGTAGCCTACGTCGTCCTCAGCCTGGTATTTCACCGGCTTGATGCGGATCACGTCGCGGACCATGGTCACGTCGAAGGAATTGTCGACGCCCTTGCGCTCGATGGTAAGGGTGATCGGCGCGTTGATCGGTCCGCGCATCTTCTCGACCGCCTGTTCCAGCGTGAGGCCCTCGATCGGCTCCTTGTCCAGCGCGACGATGAGGTCGCCGCTCAATATCCCTGCCTTCGAGGCCGGCGTGTCGTCGATCGGGGAGACGACTTTGATCGCCCCGTTCTCCATCATCACTTCGATGCCGAGGCCGCCGAACTCGCCCCGCGTCTGCACCTGCATCTCGCGGAATTCTTTGGCGTTCATGTAGGTCGAATGCGGGTCGAGCGCCGTCAGCATGCCGTTGATGGCGTCCTCGATCAGCTTGTTGTCGTCGGGCTTTTCCACGTAGTTGGAGCGGATTCGCGCCAGCACCGCGCCGAAGAGATTGAGATCCTCGTAGAGGGCCGAGTTGCCTTCCGATGCGGGCGCGCTTTGCGCCAGCCCCACCATCGTGGCGCCGGCCGCTATGACGGCCAGAACGAGAAGCCCCAGGAGCGCGAAACGGAATTTCCGAACCACCTATGAACTCCTCGGATCAGGCGGCGAGAGCGGCCGAAATTGCAGAATAAGGCGAAGCAGGGACCGTGCCAACAAACTACTCCTGTTGGACCAACCATCGATGCGACACGCTGTCCTTAGAAAAGTGGCGCGTTTGCGGCGCCTATGATGAACAATCATACAGGTTTCCGCACCGGCTAATGGGCGGCCTCTTCCACGCTTGGCTCTTCCAGGAGGCGCCAATCGCCGTTTGGGTCCCCCAGGCCGGTCGCAAGCGCCCGTTGGATGCCGCTCACCAGGCGGTCGGCGATCGCCAGCCGGTAATGCAATTTGTCCCAGTAATTGGCGTCGTTGGACGTGATCTCGGACCTTATGCGGAAGTCGATCACTGGGGAGGCGCCATGACGGCGCGCCAGCGCCGCGATGCGGGCCTTGCATTAGCTTTCCTTTGCCGCCGCCTCGGTGCCTGGAATCGGTTGCGCGGCGATATGGGCCGGCATGAAGGCCAGCACCACACGGCCGGGAAACCTGCCCAAGATCTCATCCAGCCAGGCATGCGCGGGGAATTGCCAGGAGGCGCGCTCGACCGAGCTTGGCGCGTAGGGTGGCTCCTTCGCCTCGATCGCCTGCGGCCCGGCGTTGCCCCAGAGCTTGTTGCGGACCTTGACCGGGTCGTAGGCGCTGTCCGGCGGGGTGAAGACCTCGTAGCCTGCCTCCAGCCGCCCAGGCTTCAGTCCGCGAGCGCGACAGCCAGACGCCGCCCGCTGAGCTCGACCGTTGTACTGTTCAGCGTATAGGCGAAATCGTTCCAGCGATCGTCGTCATACATCCATTCGGGAAAGCCGCGGAAGGTCGTACGCGTGGTGTCGGCGTTGTCGTCGCACCAGACGTGATCCAGCGCGATG
>JALHTP010000486.1 GCA_022865725.1 Methyloceanibacter sp.
CTTGCTGGAGCGCGCGGCGAAGCTTAACAAGGACAATGGCAGCGGTTCGCTGACGGCGTTGCCGATCATCGAGACGCAGGCCAACGACGTGTCGGCCTACATCCCGACCAACGTCATCTCCATCACCGACGGGCAGATCTTCCTCGAGACCGATTTGTTCTATCAGGGCATCCGGCCCGCGGTGAATGTGGGCCTCTCGGTGTCGCGCGTGGGCTCTTCCGCGCAGGTGAAGGCGATGAAGCAGGTGGCCGGCAAGATCAAGGGCGAGCTCGCTCAGTATCGCGAAATGGCGGCCTTCGCCCAGTTCGGCTCCGACCTCGACGCCACCACCCAGCGCCTGCTCAATCGCGGCGCGCGACTCACCGAGCTTCTCAAGCAGCCGCAATTCTCCCCGCTCAAGGTCGAGGAGCAGGTGGTGGTGATCTATGCCGGTGTGAACGGCTATCTCGATCCCCTCCCCGTCTCCGCCGTGTCGCGCTTCGAGGCCGAGCTGCTCCGCTATATGCGTGCCGAGCACGCCAGCATTCTCGGCGCCATCCGCGACAGCAAGGAAATCTCCAAGGAGACCGGCGACAAGCTGAAAGCGGCCGTCGACAAATTCGCCAAGGCCTTCGCCTAGAAAATTTGTGAGTAGCTGAGCCATGCCGTCGCTGAAAGAGCTGCGCAACCGCATCGCTTCCGTCAAAGCGACGCAGAAGATCACCAAGGCCATGCAGATGGTGGCCGCGGCGAAGCTTAGACGCGCGCAGACGGCGGCCGAGGCCGCGCGGCCTTACGCTACCCGCATGGAAGCGGTGCTCGCCAATCTCGCCACCGCGCTCGCAGGGCGCGAAGGCGGGCCGCCGCTGATGGTCGGAACGGGCAAGGATCAGGTCCACCTGCTCGTGGTCTGCACCGCCGAGCGCGGTCTTTGCGGCGCCTTCAATTCGTCCATCGTGCGTCTTGCTCGCGAGCGCATCAATCGGCTGCTGGCCGACGGCAAGCAGGTGAAGATCCTGTGCGTCGGCAGGAAGGGCTATGATCAGTTGAAGCGGCTTTACGCGCCGCTCATCATCGATGTCATCGAGTTCAGGGGGGTTCGCCAGCTCAATTTCGAGCATGCCGAGAAGGCCGCCGGTAAGATCCTTGCCCTCTTCGCCGAGGGCGCTTTCGACGTCGCCACGCTGTTCTTCTCCCGCTACCGCTCCGTGATCAGCCAGATCCCAACGGCGCAGCAGATCATCCCGGCCACGGTCCCGGCCGAGACGCCGTCGCAAGAGGCCGCTCTCGGCGGCGCCGTCTATGAATACGAGCTCGACGAGGCCGAGATCCTGACCGAGCTTCTGCCGCTCAACATCACCGTGCAGATCTTCAAGGCGCTGCTGGAGAACGCGGCTTCCGAGCAGGGCGCGCGCATGAGCGCCATGGACAACGCCACCCGCAACGCCGGCGACATGATCGATCGCCTGACCATGAAATATAACCGCTCGCGTCAGGCCATGATCACCAAGGAGCTTATCGAGATCATCTCCGGCGCCGAAGCGCTATAGTCATCGAGAGACCGTAAGGAAATTTTGCCATGGCAAAGAAATCCCCCGTGATTGCAGAGACCAAGAAGCAAGAGAAGAAGATTGCGGCCGGCGGAGGCGCCAAGGGCCAAGTACGCC
>JALHTP010000054.1 GCA_022865725.1 Methyloceanibacter sp.
GGTGGCTTTCTCCGCTCGCAGTTGCTTCGATACTTTTTTAGAGTCCATGATATTACTCCGGTTGGAGACCAGACTTGGGTGGGCTGAATCCCTTGCAGGCTTCGTTTCCGAGCCTATAAGCCAAAATAACAGACTTCTGGAAACCCAACAAGTTACGATCAATTAAGTTGAGCCCGCGCTGGGACAGCAAAACCCACGTTAGGCGAAGAGTCGGGCCGCATCGCGAGGCGAATAATACTGTGGCTCCTTCGTGAGGCTCCGAGGCCCCCAAGGCGGGGGGAGGGGCTCAGGCGCCGCGAGATTCAGGTCTGCGCGTCTTGTCGAGCAGTCTGATCAGCGCATACACCGCCTCTATATTGGGCGCCGGCGTATCGGTGAGTCTCGCCATTTCCAGAACCGCTCCGATCAGCCCCTCGATCTCGAGCGGGCGCCTTGTCGCCAAATCCTGCAGCATCGAGGTCTTGTGTGGGCCGACGGCTTCGGCACTCTCAAGCCGCTGCTCGATCGTCTGACGCAAGGAAATGCCGAGCTTGGCGGCGATCGCTTGCGCCTCCTGCATCATCTTGATCGTGAGCGCGCGGGTTTCGGGAAATCTGCAAATCTCGGCCATGGTCGCGTTGGTGAGCGCGCTGATCGGATTGAGCGACAAAGTGCCCAACGCCTTCAGCCAGATTTCCGCGCGAATGTCGGTGAGCACACTCGCTTGCAACCCTGCCTTGACGAACGAGGCTTCGACCGCCTGCACGCGGTCGGTCACCCTGCCGTCGATCTCGCCCATGGGAAAGCGGTTGGCGCCGATATGCCGGACGACCCCAGGCTCAGCCACCTCCGCGGCGAGATACACCACGCAAGCGATGATGCGATCGGCGTGGATTGTCTTGGTCAGCGTCCCGCCCGGATCGAGGCTCATGAGCCGCGTGGCGTCGAGAGCGCCGCCATGCTTCTGGAAATACCACCAGGGGAGGCCGTTCTGGAGCGTCATGACCATGGTCTTGGGACCAAGCAGGTCTTGCGCGTCCGTCGCCGCCCGCTCAAGCGAATGCGCCTTGACCGCGAGCACGACGAGATCCTGCTCGCCTGCGTCGGCTCCCTTGTCGACAGCCTTCACTTGGACGGTTTCAACGCTGCCGTCCTGCCATTGGAGCGTGATGCCGTTCTTCTTGATCGCGCGGAGATGCGAGCCTCGGTCGATGATTGTCACATCCTCGCCGGCGCGCGCGAGCCGCGCCGCGATCAGCCCGCCAATCGCCCCCGTGCCGAAAACGCAGATTCGCATTGTGCCTGTTTAGCCCTCGGTCGAAGGCGAGGCTAGGCCGAGACGGGTGAGGAGGAGGCACCGCGGCCCGCTCCCGCCTCGTCGGCGGATGCGATGCTTGCGGTCAGGCCGCGCAGCAGCGTCTCGATCTCCGGCGACACCGAGGTGAAGCGAATGGAGAAGCCGGTGCTGCTTCCGGGGACCGCGCCCATCACCTTGCCGTAGAGGGTTCCCGGGATCTCCTGGCCCCCGCTGCCGATGAGACGCATCTTGAGATTGCTCAAATTCGGGACCGGCGTTTCCAGCCGGGCCTCGGCCCCTTTGCGGGAAACCTTGGTGAGGCCGCCGTTAGCCATCTTGCCGCTCGCCTGATTGGCCTCGAGCACCTCGTAGCGCAACGGAATCTCGTCGGCCAATGGGACGAGCGTCTCGGCAATATCTGTCAGCAGCAGCTTGTGTTTGCCGCCGATCCCCAACACCTCGAACAGCGTGATGGGGTGCTCGATTCCCTTGGCCCTGACCTCCGTCTGCTTGCCGATCTTGAGGATCTGTCCCACGTCCTGCCGCGTCGCTTCCGAAATCAGGATCTGGCCGCCGGTGGTGTAGGACTGGATGCGCGAGGTCAGGTTGACGTGGCTTCCGACCACGCCGTATTTCATCCGCTCCGGCGACCCGATATTTCCGACCACCACCTGGCCGGTATGGACGCCGATGCCCATTTCGATCTCCGGCAAATCTTCCTGCCGGTTCTGCTCGTTGATCGAGGCCATCGCCAATTGCATGGCCACGGCGCAGGCGACCGCCCGCTGCGCGTCGTCTTCCTGCCAGACCGGGGCCCCGAACAGGACGAAGATCGCATCGCCGATGAACTCGTCGATCGTGCCCTGATATTGCTTGATCACCGACACCATGGTCGTGAGGTAGCGATTGAGCAGCGCCACGACCCGTTGCGGCGGCAAGCGCTCCGACAGAGACGTGAAGCCCCTGAGATCGGTCATGATCATCGAGATCTTTCGCTTCTCGCCACCCATCTTGAGCCCGGCGGGAGATTCGAGCACGGTGGAGACCACTTCATCGGTGAGATAGCGGCCGAAGGTCTCGCGGATGAAGCGGTTGCGCAGCTCGACTTGCTCGGCGAGGCGCTTGAGCTCGGCCTCGACACGCTTCCGGTCGGACACGTCCGCCCAAGAGCCCACGATCTCCTTCGGCTTGCCTTGCTCATCGTGGGTGACCGTGAAGGTGTCCTGGATCCAGATATGATGTCCGTCGCGATGGCGGAAGCGATATTCGAGGCTCCCGCCGCCTTGGCCGATCAGGCGTTCGAGCTCGGCGAACACGCGCGTGGCATCCTCCGGGTGGAGACGCTTGAGCCAGAATTTCTTGTCGTCGCGCATCTCCCACGGCGCATAGGCCATGATCGCGTTCAGATTCTCACTGACGAAGGTGCAGGCATAGTCGCCCGAGACTTGCGTGGTGTAGATGATGGCGGGGCTGGCGCCGACCAGCGTTTCCAGGTCGTTCATCATCGCCATGCGTTCGCCGAGCGCCGTCTCGGCCTTCTTGCGGGCCGAGATATCCGCCCAGGAGCCGACGATCTCGAGCGGGCGGCCTTGGCTGTCATGGATCACGCGGAACGTATCCTGGATCCAGATGTAATGTCCGTCGCGGTGCCGGAAGCGGTACTCCAGCGTCCCGCCGCCCTTCTCGACCAGAGGGGCCATCTCCTCGAAGACGCGCGTGGCATCCTGCTGATGCAGGCGCACCATCCAGAAATCCTTGTCCTCCAGCATCTCCCATGCGGAGAAGCCCATGATGCGGGAGACGTTCTCGCTGACAAAGGTGCAGGTATAGTCGTGCGCCTGGTTGGTGTAGACGATCGCCGGCGTGACCGTCATCAGGTAGCGCAGCCGCTCGTGCGCCGCTTTCAGCTCGGTGGTGCGCTCGTCCACGCGCTTTTCCAGCTCATCGTGCGCCTTGCGGAGTTCCTCTTCCTCCTGCTTGCGCGTCCGCAAGTCGGTGGCGAAGCCGACCGTGCCCACCTCCTCGCCCTGCTCGCCGAACAGAACCGAAGCGGAGATGAGAACGGGGATGCTCGTGCCGTCCTTGCTCTTGAGGACGCTGTCGAGGCCCGCCACGGTGCCGCCGCGCTTGCGCATCTCGCGCAGCAATTCCTTGGTGTGGTCCTCGGATGCATATAATTCCGACGTCGGCCGCCCGATGATTTCCGCAGCGGGATAGCCAAGCAGGGCCTCGGCGCCCTCGTTATAGAGGACCACCTTGCCTTCCTTGTCCGTGGCGATGATGGCATCGGTCGAGCTTTCGATCAGCCGCGTCAGATAGCGCTTGGTGTCCTGCAGCTCGATATTCGCAGCGAGCGCCGCCTGCTCGGCGCGCTTGCTTTCGGTGATGTCCGCCCAGGCTCCGACCAGCTCGTGCGGGTGGCCGTCCTCGTCATTGACGACCCTGAAAGAGTCCTGGATCCAGATGTAATGCCCGTCGCGATGGCGGAAGCGATATTCGGCTGTGCCTCCTCCGCGCTCGATCAACGGACCCATGTCCTCGAACACGCGCACGGCGTCGTCCGGATGCAGATGCTCCGGCCAGCATTTCGGATCGGTGGTCATCTCCTGCGGCGAATAGCCCATGATCGCGCGGAGATTCTCGCTGACGAAGGTGCAGCCTAAATCGCCCGAGGCCTTGGTGGTGTAGATGATGGCGGGACTGACCGAGAGCAGATATTGCAGCCGCTGCCGCGTGGCGGAGAGCTCGGTCTCGATGGATTTGCGCTCGGTGATATCGGCCCAGGCGCCGACCAGCTCAGACGGGCGCCCCGCCTCGTCGTTGACCACCCTGAACGTGTCCTGGATCCAGATATAATGTCCGTCGCGATGGCGGAAGCGATACTCGACCGATCCGCCTCCGCGCTCGATCAGGGGGCGCACCTGCTCGAAGACTCGCGGCGCGTCGTCCGGATGCAGATGGTGGGGCCAGCATTTCGGATCGGTGGTCATCTCCTGCGGCAGATAGCCCATGATCGCGCGCAAATTCTCGCTGACGAAGGTGCAGGTGAAATCGCCGGAGGTCTTGGTGGTGTAGATGATGGCCGGGCTTATCGCCAACAGGGATTGCACGCGCTGCTTGGTGCCCTTCAGCTCGCTCTCGATCGCCTTGCGGCCGGGCTCGAATGCTTCGAGCGTGCCGATCCGCTGACGCAACGACGCGATCTCGTCGAGGAGTTGCTTGCGCGATTTCTTATCGTCGCTCAAGTTGGCCGGGATTTCCGCGGGGACAGCCGTCGCGGCGGCTTTTCCCCGCGCGACCCTGGTTCCCCGATTGCTCAACTCTTCCATGACGCGAGCCTTCTGACGAGGCGAACCCTTAGCCATTCGGGACTTGAAGCTGCCCGGGTCTAGAGACCAACAACCCTTGGAGCGGATTTATCTTAGCAGCCGTACAATCTCCGCGCGAGTCCGGGCGAAATGCGA
>JALHTP010000487.1 GCA_022865725.1 Methyloceanibacter sp.
CGAAGACCCCGTGACCATGCTGGTGTAGACATTTGCTCATGACAGCGACGCGCACACCATGACCGGGACGCGCTTCGATCTCGCCATCATCGGCGCGGGGCCGGGCGGCTATGTCGCCGCCATCCGCGCCTCGCAGCTCGGGATGAAGACCGCGATCATCGAGCGCGAGCATCTCGGCGGCATCTGCCTCAACTGGGGCTGCATCCCCACCAAGGCGCTTCTCCGCACCTCCGAGCTCTACAACGCGATGCGGCGCGCGTCGGAGTTCGGGCTGGCGTGCGACAATGTCCGCTTCGACATCGCGCGCGTGGTGGAGCGGAGCCGCAAAGTGGCGACGCGGCTTTCCAACGGCGTCGCCTATCTGATGAAGAAGAACAAGATCGCGGTGATCGACGGGACGGCGCGGCTGAAAGGCGCTGGCGCGATCGCCGTCATTGGCAAATCGGGCGAGGCGCTTGCCGATGTCGAGGCCGGCCACATCATTGTCGCCACCGGCGCACGGGCGCGGACCCTTCCGGGGCTGGAGCCCGACGGAAGGCTGATCTGGACCTATAAAGAGGCGATGGTTCCGGCGAGCTTCCCCAAATCTCTGCTGATCGTGGGCTCAGGCGCCATCGGCATCGAGTTCGCGAGCTTCTATCGAAGCCTCGGCGCCGAGGTCACAGTGGTCGAGATGCTTCCCCGCGTTCTCCCCGCCGAGGATGCCGAGATCTCCGACTTGGCGCGCAAGGCCTTCACGCGGCAAGGCATCGCCATCCATACCGGCACCCGCGTGGAGCATCTCGTCAAAGGGACCGACAGCGTCACGGCAACTCTCAGGAAGGAGGACGGGAGCACGGCCGACATCATCGCGGAACGCGTCATCCTCGCCATCGGCATCACCGGCAATGTCGAAGGGCTTGGGCTCGAAGCGCAGGGGGTCAAGATCGAGAAGGGCCATATCGTGGTGGATAAGTGGTGCCGCACCGGCGCTCCCGGCCTTTACGCCATCGGCGATGTGGTCGGTCCGCCCTGGCTCGCCCACAAGGCAAGCCATGAGGGCGTGCTCTGCGTCGAGAAGATCGCCGGCATCGACGGCGTCCATCCTCTCGACAAGACCGCCATCCCCGGATGCACCTATAGCGCGCCGCAGGTGGCGAGCGTCGGGCTCACAGAGGAAAAAGCGCGCGCCACAGGCCATGAACTTAAAGTCGGCCGCTTCCCGTATTCCGCCAACGGCAAGGCGATCGCGCTGGGCGAAACCGAGGGGGTGGTGAAGACCATTTTCGACGCCAAGACCGGCGCGCTGCTCGGCGCCCATCTGTTCGGGGCCGAGGCGACCGAGCTCATCCAGGGTTTCGTCATCGCCAAGACGCTCGAAACCACCGAGGCCGAATTGATCGCCGCCATCTTCCCCCACCCGACATTGTCGGAGATGATGGGCGAATCGGTGCTCGACGCCTTCGGCCGCACCATCCACATCTAGGGTCCGGCGGAAGGCGCGAAGCCCCGAGAAAAGGGGAGCAAAATCATGAGCCTAATCATTTTTCTCGTTATCGGCCTGATCGCCGGCGTGCTTGCCTCTTACATCATGGGGCGCCAGCAGGACCTCCTGGTAAACCTCTTGATCGGTGTTATCGGCGCCGTGGTCGGCGGCCTTCTCGCCGGCCTGCTTGGCCTTGGCGCCAGTAATTTGATCGGCGAGATCATCATCGCCACGCTCGGCGCCATCCTGTGCATTTTCGTCTGGCAGCGCATGCGGTGAGGCGAGCCGGCCTGTAACCAGCGCCGGGAAGGCCTATATGGTTGGCTTATAGAGTTCATGCCGCCGCCCGCGGTCGAGACGGACACTGGCGAGAGCGACCTGAAAATGCGACTTGGGAGGTCTGAATGAACGACGCGCAGACTCTGTTTTCCATGCCGGGAGTCGGTTTCATCGGCATGCTGATCATCGGCATCATCGCCGGCTATATCGCCGAGAAGGTCACCTCGAGCGATCACGGCCTGCTCACCAATCTCTTGGTGGGCATCGCCGGGTCCTTTGTCGGCGGCACGCTCGCCAATGTCTTGAATATCCAGTTCTATGGCCGGCTCGGCAATCTGCTCGTGGCGTCGGTCGGCGCCGTCCTCGTCTTGTGGATTTGGCGGAGCATCAGGGGCCCCGCCACGAATTAAGCGTCTGGAGTTGGTGCGATCGTGACGGTGCTCGATCGGTCGGATTTGCTGAAGGAGCGGCCGCGCCATCCTGAGAAGGCGCGGCTGCCCGACACGCTCGTCCTGCCGAAGCCTGCCTGGATCCGCGTGCGGGCGCCGGGCGCGCACGAATTCGACGCAACGCGTGAAGTTTTGCGCGCGCACCGCCTCGCCACGGTCTGCGAGGAGGCGGCCTGTCCCAATATCGGCGAGTGCTGGGGCAAGCGCCACGCCACCTTTATGATTATGGGCGACACCTGCACTAGGGGCTGCGCCTTCTGCAATGTGCGGACGGGACGGCCGGGCGCGCTCGATCCGAGCGAACCGGGGCGCGTCGCCAGCGCCGTCGCGGCGCTCGGTCTTGCCCATGTCGTGGTGACCTCCGTCGACCGCGACGATCTCGATGACGGTGGCGCGGCCCATTTCGCCGCGACGGTTCGCGCCATCAGAGAGGCGCGGGGCCCGACCAGCATCGAAATCTTGACGCCCGACTTCCTGCGCAAGGACGGCGCGCTCGAGATCGTGCTCGCGAGCCCGCCCGACGTGTTCAACCACAATGTCGAGACCGTGCCCTCGCTCTACCGGCGCATTCGCCCCGGCGCCGATTATCGCCACTCGCTCCGGCTTCTCGCTAGCGCCAAGGCGCTTCACCCAGGCCTCTTCACCAAATCGGGCATCATGCTGGGGTTGGGCGAGAGAAACGACGAAGTGCTTGCGGTGATGGACGACATGCGCGCCGCGTCGGTCGACTTCCTCACCATCGGCCAATATCTCCAGCCGACGCGCAAGCATGCGGCCATCGATCGCTTTGTCACCCCCGAGGAGTTTCAATCCTATAAGTCTATCGCCGAGGAGAAAGGCTTCCTGCTCGTGGCGTCCAGCCCGCTCACCCGCTCCTCCTATCATGCCGCCGAGGACTTCGCTCGGCTGAACGCCGCGCGCCAAGCCTCGCTCGGCGCCTAACGCTTAACCGATCGGCGCGACATTCATGCATGTCTACGAGGCCACGCACCCTGTCGCCCATTCGGCCGACGAGATGTTCGCGCTCGTAGCCCGCGTCGAGGACTATCCAAAATTCCTGC
>JALHTP010000002.1 GCA_022865725.1 Methyloceanibacter sp.
CTTGCCGACAATCGCCCCGAGGGGGCGGCGACTGGGCGCGAGTGGCGGACGCCTCCGCTCTGGGGCGTAGGCCTCACCCAGACCGTGAGCGGGCACACGCTGTTTCTGCATGACGGCCGGGCGCGCAACGTGACCGAGGCCATTCTCTGGCATGGCGGCCAGGCTGAAGCCGCGCGGAATAGATTCGCCGAGCTGTCCAAGGCCGATCGCTCCGCGCTGCTCGCCTTCGTCAACTCGCTGTGAGGAAGATGATGAGGCCGTCGGTAAGACTTGTCCTGGCCTTCGCTCCTCTTCTCTGCGGAAACGTTTCCATCACACAGGCCGAGGCGGATCATGCGGGAATCGCGCGAAGCTCGCTCGCCGAAATGATCCGCCCCGGCTATTCGGCGCTCGCCGAGGCTTCCGCTACGCTCAAGGGAAAAGTCGAGAGCCTCTGCGCGAAGCCGTCCACCGCCGCGCTGCGAGATGCCACGGACGCCTTCGCCGCGACGGTCGCGGCCTGGAGCAAGGTCGAGATCCTCCGCTTCGGTCCGGTGATCGAAGACCACCGTTACGAGCGCCTGTTCTTCTGGCCCGATCCCAAAGGCCTTGGTCTTAGGCAACTGCAGGACGTTCTTGCCAAGCGCGACACGACGGTGACCGAGCCCGATCAGCTTGCCGGCAAGAGCGTGGCGCTGCAGGGCCTCCCGGCGCTGGAAGTTCTGCTCTACGGCGACGGCGCCGAGACCCTGTCCAAGGGCGACGGCGCCTTCCGCTGCAGCTTTGCGCTCAGCATCGCCATCAATGTGGAGCGTATCGCCAAATCTGTCATCGAGGGATGGCGCGAGGGCTCGGCCTACGCGAAGGCCTTTGTCGGTCCCGCCCCCGGCGATCCCTATTATCACGCTCCGAAAGAGGTGACGCTCGAACTGTTCAAGGCCTTCACCACCGGCATCGAGCTGGTGCGCGACCAGAAGCTCGGCAAGCCGCTCGGCGCGAGTCCAGCGGAAGCCAAGCCGAAGCTCGCTGCGTTCTGGCGGAGCGGGCTTAGCTTCCAGAACGCCGCCGGCAATCTCGAAGGCGTCCGCGCGCTCTTCGCGCAAGGCGGCTTTGCCCAGGTGGTAGCGCAAGAATCTGCCGGCGTGGAGAACTCGATCCTGTTCGACCTCGACCATGCCGTCGAGGTCTTGCGCGGCATCGACCAGCCGATGGCGGATGTCGTCAAGGACGAGGATTTGCGCGCCAAGATCGAGGCGCTTCGCGTTGGATTGAAAGGCGCCGCGCAGACCGCAGGCGACATGATCTCGCGAGGGGCGGGCCTCGCCTTCGGCTTCAACGCCATGGATGGAGACTAACCATGAGCCTCGACCGGCGCACGCTGTTGATCAGCCTTGCCTCGAGCGCGGCGATGCTGGCTCTGCCCGAGAGCGCTTCTGCCGCATTTGAGCCCGAGTGCTTCGCCGCCGCGCGGAAGGACGACAGGGGCAATTTCTCTGCCGCGCTCTTCACCCTCAAAGGCGATGTGCGGGCGGTCGAGCTTCCTCAACGCGGCCACGACATCACGCTTCGGCCTGACGGCGGCGAGTGGGTGGCCTTTGCCAGGCGTCCCGGCCGCTTCGGCGTTGCCATCCCTGTTGGCGGCCGCCCGCCCGTTTGGTTCGCCTCCAAGCCCGGTCGCCATTTCTTCGGCCATGGCGCCTTCTCAGCCGACGGCAGGCTGCTCTACACCACCGAGAACGACTACGAGCGGGCGCAAGGGATGATCGGCGTGCGTGACGCGGGCGCCGGCTACAAGCAGATCGGCGAGTTTCCGGCCCATGGCATGGAGCCGCACGACATCGCGCTTCTTGCCGATGGCCGCACCATGGTGATCGCCAATGGCGGCATCCGCACTCATCCCGATCGCGGCGACGACGAGCTGAACCTC
Source organism: Methyloceanibacter sp. (assembly GCA_022865725.1). Classification (GTDB taxonomy): domain Bacteria; phylum Pseudomonadota; class Alphaproteobacteria; order Rhizobiales; family Methyloligellaceae; genus Methyloceanibacter. The sequence goes on from JALHTP010000002.1 coordinate 1,907, forward strand.
CCCTACATGCAGCCCTCGCTCGCCTATGTCGACGTCACCACCGGCGATCTCCTCGAGGAACAGCGCCTGGCGCCCGCGCTGCATCAGCTCTCGATCCGCCATCTTGCGATCGCGGCGGGCGATAATGTCGTGTTCGGCTGCCAATATCGCGGGCCGGAGGAGGATGCGCCGGCGCTTGTCGGCTTTCACCGCCTTGGCGAGAGGCCGGTCATCGTCGAGGCTCCGGACGAGACGCAAATTGGCTTGCGCAACTATATCGGCTCCGTCGCCGCCGACCGTGGTGGGGCCATCGTCGCGGCCTCGGCCCCGAAAGGCGGCCTCGTCACCTATTGGGATGTGGCGGGAAGGCGCTATCTCGGCGCGTCCGGCCTCAACGACGGATGCGGGCTCGCGCCCACCCATCGCAGCGCGCGCTTTCTCCTGACGAGCGGCGAGGGGTGGCTCGCCACAGCCGACGCGGCCGGCGGCATGTCGCGCCAGCCTTCGGATTTTCAGTGGGACAATCACGCCATCCTGGTGCGGTAAGGGGCCTGGCGCGCCCCTAGGCGGCCGGGCGCAATTCCTATTCTTACCTTATTTCTCGGGCTAAAGTCGGCGACTTAAGTCCCGGGATCCATGCAGCAGACCAACCCGCCTCATAAGACGCCGGCAGCTCA
>JALHTP010000488.1 GCA_022865725.1 Methyloceanibacter sp.
CGCGGATTGCGGCCGATAGAGGCTTTGCGTTGCGCGACCTGGAAATTGCCAAAGCCGACAATCCGCACGGTGTCTCCGCCGCGCAAGGCCTTCTCGATATTCTTGAACGTCGCGTCCACGGCTTTCTCGGCCGCATCCTTCGACAGATCAGATTCCTTCGCCACATGGGCGACCAGCTCAGCTTTGTTCACGGGTCATCATCCTTTCGCTCGGGCCCCAATCGAGAGGGGTTTTCGCCCTCGAGGCCGCTTGGGTACGCTCCGATTCACAAACAAGTGGTGTATGACTGGCGTAAAAAACCCGGAAAATCAACAAAAATGGTCCGACTCTGTGAACAGGGCCGGACCACGTGATTGAGGCAAATCCGCGGCAAGGTAGGCTTTAGCCTCCTCAATGAGCGGTGACGCCGGGTTGGGATTCGTCCTTGGGCGGAACGACTTGAGCTTCCACTTCGGCTTCCTCCCTCCAAACGATGGGCTGAGGCATCCGCGTGAAGGCAATCTTCAGCACCTCGTCCATGCGCGAGACCGGGCGGATATCGAGCACATTCTTCAGCTCGTCCGGTATCTCCGTGAGATCCTTGGCATTTTCGTCAGGGATGACCACGGTCTTGATGCCGGCACGGAGCGCCGCAAGGAGCTTTTCCTTGAGCCCGCCGATCGGCAGCACACGGCCTCGAAGGGTGATCTCGCCGGTCATGGCGACCTCGCGCCGGACCGGAATTCCGGTCATCAGCGAGACGATGGCCGTCACCATGGCGACGCCGGCAGAGGGACCGTCCTTAGGGGTTGCACCCTCAGGCACGTGCACGTGGATGTCCCGCTTCTCGAACAAAGGCGGCTCGATGCCGTAATCGACTGCCCTTGACCGCACATAGGCGTTGGCGGCCTGGATCGATTCCTTCATGACCTCGCGCAAATTGCCGGTCACGGTCATCTTGCCCTTGCCCGGCATCATCACGCCTTCGACGGTCAGAAGCTCGCCGCCGACCTCGGTCCAGGCCAAGCCCGTGACCACGCCAACCTGATCCTCAAGCTCGGCCTCGCCATAGCGGTATTTCTGCACCCCGAGATAGTCCTCGAGGTTCTTCAGCGACATCTTGATCGATTTCTTCTTGCTGGTGAGCAGCTCCTTCACGGACTTCCGCGCAAGCTTGGCGAGCTCCCGCTCGAGATTGCGCACACCGGCTTCCCGCGTGTAACGGCGGATGATCTCCTTCAGAGCATCGTCCTCGAGGCTCCACTCCCCTAGCTCAAGGCCGTGCGCCTTGGTAATGGCGGGGATCAGGTGACGCCGCGCGATCTCCATCTTCTCGTCCTCGGTGTAGCCCGCAATACGGATGATCTCCATGCGGTCCATCAAGGCGGGAGGGATGTTGAGCGTGTTCGCCGTGGTGACGAACATCACGTTCGAGAGATCGTAATCGACCTCGAGATAGTGGTCGTTGAAGGTGTGGTTCTGCTCCGGGTCGAGCACCTCGAGCAGCGCCGACGCCGGGTCGCCGCGGAAATCGGCGCCCATCTTGTCGACCTCGTCGAGCAGGAACAGCGGATTGATCTTCTTCGCCTTCCGCATCGACTGGATCACCTTGCCGGGCATCGAGCCGATATAGGTGCGGCGGTGGCCCCTGATCTCGGCCTCGTCGCGCACGCCGCCAAGGCTCATGCGCACGAACTCGCGGCCCGTGGCGCGCGCCATGGACTTGCCGAGCGAGGTCTTGCCGACGCCGGGAGGGCCGACCAGGCAGAGGATCGGGCCTTTGAGCATATTGGTGCGGTTCTGCACCGCGAGATACTCGATGATGCGGTCCTTGACCTTCTCAAGCCCGTAATGATCCTCATCGAGGATCTTCTGCGCCTCGTCGAGGTCGCGCTTGATCTTGCCCTTGACGCCCCACGGGATGGTGAGCAGCCAGTCGAGATAATTGCGTACGACGGTCGCCTCGGCCGACATCGGGCTCATCTGGCGGAGCTTCTTGAGCTCGCCCAGCGCCTTCTCGCGAGCTTCCTTGGAAAGCTTGGTCTTCTCGATCTTCTGCTCGATCTCGGCGAGGTCGTCGCGACCTTCCTCGCTGTCGCCGAGCTCCTTCTGGATCGCCTTCATTTGCTCGTTCAGGTAGTACTCGCGCTGCGTCTTCTCCATCTGACGCTTGACGCGGCTCCTGATCTTGCGCTCGACCTGGAGCACCGAGATCTCGCTCTCCATCAGCGTGAAGACACGCTCAAGCCGCTCGGAGACCGAAGTGACCTCGAGGATCTGCTGCTTCTCGGCGATCTTGATGGCGAGATGCGAGGCGATGGTGTCGGCAAGCTTGGAATAGTCTTCGATCTGGCTCGCGGTGCCGAGCACCTCGGGCGAGATCTTCTTGTTGAGCTTCACATAGCTCTCGAACTGCGACACGACGGAACGGGCGAGCGCCTCGATCTCGTCCTCGGCGCCAACGCTCTCCTCGACGCGCTCGACCTCGGCCTCGAAATAGGCCTCGTTATTGGTGTAGCGGCGGATGGCGGCGCGGCGCGTACCCTCGACCAGCACCTTCACCGTGCCGTCGGGCAGCTTCAGCAGCTGCAGCACCGAAGCGAGCGTGCCCATGGCGTAGATGCCGTCGGTCGACGGCTCGTCGTCGCTCGCATTCTTCTGCGCCACCAGCAGGATCTGCTTGTCGGACCGCATCACTTCCTCAAGGGCTGCGATCGACTTCTCGCGACCCACGAAGAGCGGCACGATCATGTAGGGGAAGACGACAATGTCGCGCAGCGGCAGCACCGGATAGAGCTCCGGAGCGCCTTCTTTGGTCGTGGACGGCTTTGGTTCAGTCATGGCAGTTCCGTCGCTTTCTCGGTTGGAGGCGGGACCGCCGAGGCGTTCCGCCGCTCTGTCTTTTGTTCCCTCCCCCAAGAGCCGGCTCGTGGACCGGAAAGTATCACGGCAAACGAGAGCGCCGGCCCTGTGGCAAGTTACCCCGCCAGTTAGCGTACGTGGCGACCGGCCTAGTCGCCGTCAAGTGGCTGTTCCTCCAGGCGGAGCCACGATTTTCCGGCCCATTGTGAGTGGGATTCGCCTTACCCCGCAAGCAGGAATGATGCCAGTCCCGTCAGGCGCTCGTACCGAGCTCCTCTTGGCGGTCGGAGTAGATGCGCAAGGGCCGGGCCTTGCCCTCAACCACCTCGGAGCTGATCATGACCTCTTCCACGCCGCGCAGGCTTGGCAGTTCGAACATGGTGTCGAGCAGGATGCCTTCCATGATCGATCTCAAGCCTCGCGCGCCCGTTTTCCGGTCGATCGCTTTCTTGGCGATGGTCCGCATGGCCTCCTCGGCGAAGCTGAGCTGCACGTCTTCCATCTCGAACAGCCGCTGATACTGCCGGACCAAGGCATTTTTAGGTTCGGTCAGGATGCGCATCAACGCCTCCTCGTCGAGGTCGTCGAGGGTCGCAATCACGGGAACGCGGCCGATGAACTCAGGGATCAGGCCGAATTTCAAGAGATCCTCGGGCTCGACACCCTTCAAGATGTCGCCGGTCCGCCGGTCATCGGCGGCTTCCACCTTGGCGCCGAAGCCAATCGAGGTCGACCGGCCGCGGGCCGCGATGATCTTCTCCAGCCCGGCGAAAGCGCCGCCGCATACAAACAGGATATTGGTGGTGTCGACCTGGAGGAACTCCTGCTGCGGGTGCTTGCGCCCGCCTTGCGGGGGGACCGAAGCGACGGTCCCTTCCATGATCTTGAGCAGGGCCTGCTGCACGCCCTCGCCCGACACGTCGCGCGTGATCGACGGATTGTCGGATTTCCGACTAATTTTGTCGACTTCGTCGATATAGACGATGCCCCGCTGCGCCCGCTCTACATTATAGTCGGCGGCCTGCAGCAGCTTGAGGATGATGTTCTCCACGTCCTCGCCGACATAGCCGGCCTCGGTCAGCGTGGTGGCGTCGGCCATGGTGAAGGGCACGTCGAGGATGCGGGCGAGCGTCTGGGCGAGCAGGGTCTTGCCGCAGCCCGTGGGCCCGATCAGGAGGATGTTCGACTTGGCGAGCTCGACGTCGGAATTCTTGCTCGAGTGGGCGAGCCGCTTGTAGTGGTTGTGCACGGCGACCGAGAGCACGCGCTTGGCGTAATCCTGGCCGATGACGTAATCGTCGAGGACGGCGCAGATCTCCATGGGGGTGGGCACGCCATCGCGCGACTTCACCAGCGAGCTTTTGTTTTCCTCGCGAATGATGTCCATGCAAAGCTCGACGCATTCATCGCAGATGAACACCGTCGGCCCGGCAATGAGCTTGCGCACCTCGTGCTGGCTCTTGCCGCAGAAAGAGCAGTAGAGGGTGTTCTTCGAATCGGTTCCGCTCACCTTGCTCATTCGCTTATCCAGTTCTCAACCGTTATGCGGCGCCGGCCCAAATTGGTCCTAGCGCCCTTGATTCGTCTGGCCGCCTCGCAAGTGTGAGCCCCCTCCTCCGGCGAAAGCTGCCCGAAGGGCAATCTCAGCATGCTAGGGCGGCACTGATCAAGGATTGATTAATCCGAGACCCCCGCGCGCGGGACACAACCCACACGATTCGCATCCTATGCGCACTGCGTGCCTATGCGCCACGCCACCGCACGCTGCCCGAAATTTCGCCCGTTAGCTCTAACGGGCCACGCTGCTCGAACGTAGCGAGAACGGGCTTATGCGCCTTACGATACCGGCGTGAGCTTTTCCACTTTTTCTTCCAGCGGGTGCCGCTTGGTGATCACCTCGTCGACGATGCCGAAAGCGCGTGCATCCTCGGCGGACAGGAAATAGTCGCGATCAAGCGTCTTTTCGATCGTCGCGTAGTCCTGGCCCGTGTGGCGCACTTAGATTTCGTTCAATCGCCGCTTCATCTTGATGATGTCCTCGGCGTGACGCTCGATGTCGCTCGCCTGACCCTGGAAGCCGCCCGAGGGCTGATGCAGCAGGATGCGGGCGTTCGGCAGCGTGTAGCGCATGCCCTTCTCGCCGGCGCAGAGCAGCAGCGAACCCATCGAGGCAGCCTGGCCGAGGCAGAGCGTGGCTACCGCGGGCCTGACGAACTGCATGGTGTCGTAGATCGCCATGCCGGAGGTCACGACGCCGCCCGGCGAGTTGATATACATGGAGATCTCTTTTTTCGGGTTCTCCGCCTCCAGGAACAGGAGCTGCGCCGTGATGAGCGTGGCCACATGGTCCTCGATCGGCCCGGTGACGAAGATGATCCGCTCCTTGAGCAGGCGCGAATAAATGTCGTAGGCCCGCTCTCCCCGGTTGGTCTGCTCGACCACCATGGGCACAAGCGTATTCAGATAGATGTCGGCCGGATCTCGCATGGATGTCCTAAGGTGGGGAGGCTTGAGGCCCAGTCAAGGCCGCCTCGCGAATCTGCTTCGTCCTACTACATATGGGGTCGCTTGCCCAAACGGAAGAGGGGAGGATGATGAAGCTCCCCTCTCCCCGCGTCACCCCTGCTTCTTGCCGCGCTTCTTGGGGCTGTGATCATGGTCGTGACCGTGGTCATGCCCGTGGTGATCATGACCGTGATCGTGGTCATGTCCGTGATCATGCCCATGCTGATGGTCGTGGTCATGCTCGTGGTCGTGATCATGGTGATGGTCGTGATCCCCGTCGGGATCGGCATAGAGTTCCTCGGGGGTCACTTTCGTATCGCTCACCTTGGCGAGCTCGAGCACATAGTCGACCGCCTTGTCCTCGAAGATCGGCGCCCTGAGCTCGGCGAGGAGCTGAGGGTTGCTGCGGTAATAGTCATAGACTTTCCGCTCCTGGCCCGGGAACTGCCTGACGCGCTCTAGCAGCGCGCGGCTCACCTCATCGTCGGTGACGGTGATTTGATTGCGCGAGCCCACTTCGGAGAGGATCAGCCCAAGCCGGACGCGCCGCGCGGCAACGTCGCGGTAGTCCTGGCGCGCCTTCTCCTCGCTCGTGCCTTCGTCCTCGAAGCTTCGCTTGGAACGCTCTAGATCGGCCGTCACCTGGTGCCAGATCGCCTGGAACTCGTTGTCGACGAGAGTCGGCGGCAGCTCGAAGCTGTGGCCCTGGTTGAGAGCGTCGAGCAGCGCCCGCTTCACTTTCAGGCGCGAGGCGCCCGCGCGGTCCTGCTCCAGGCGCTGCTTGATCGTCTCACGCAGCTTTTCGACCGATTCGACGCCGAGGCCCTTGGCGAACTCGTCATCGAGCGTCGGCGTCTCTGGCGCTCCCACCTCCTTGACCTTCACCGCGAAGCGCGCGGCCTTGCCGGCAAGGCTCGCTTCAGGATAGGCCTCGGGGAAAGTCGCATCGACCTCGCGTTCGTCGCCGGCACGCGCGCCGGCAAGTCCCTCCTCGAAGCCCGGGATGAAATTGCCGCTGCCGAGCACGACAGGTGCATCCTGGGTCGAGCCGCCTTCGAACGGCGTGCCGTCGATCAAGCCCGTAAAATCGATGACCAGGCGGTCGCCGGTCTCGGCGGCGCCGTCTTTCGGCGTGTAGCGCAGATTGGCGGTGCGGATCCGGTCGATGGATTTGTCCATGTCGGAATCGGTGACCTCGGCGACCGGCTTATCGAGCGCGATCTTGCTGAAATCCATCAGCTCGAATTTAGGCAGCACCTCGAAGGAGAGCGTATAAGCGAGGTCGCTCGTGCCGGCGAAAATCTTGTCGATCTCGGCCTCGTCCTCGGGCAGCCCGACGGTCGGCTGAAAGGCCGGCCGCTCCTCGCGTTGCGATAGCGCCTCGCGGCTCGTGTCGGCGACCGCCTGCTGCACCACTTCGGCCATCACCGAGCGGCCATAGACCTTGCGCAAATGCTCTTTCGGCACATGGCCGGGCCTGAAGCCTTTGATCTTCGCCCTGCCCTTGAGCTCGTCGAGACGCGCCGAGAGGCGCTTCTCGAGCTCCTCGGCGCCGATCACCACCTTCAACTGGCGGCGCAAACCTTCCGTGTTCGTTTCCGTGACATTCATTCGGCGTCAATCCATTGGCTTTGAGCGCCGTTGCGGCGCTGCGATCACACTAAAAACCCATCCAACGACGTTGGTGCGGGCGGAGGGAGTTGAACCCCCACGGCCGAAGCCACCAGAACCTAAATCTGGCGTGTCTACCAGTTTCACCACGCCCGCTTTAAGGGGTCGCCCGTCCCCGCGCTTCGACCCGGCGCTCTATAACATTCGGAGTCCTCGGCTGCTAGCCCAGCCCGCACCCCTGGCAGCAACCCCTTACTTCGCTGCGCACCTCTCGTCTATGATGCGGGCCTTCATTTATGCCGCCCTTTATGCCCCCCTGCGATCCTCGGCAAACCCAAGGGATGGCCACCGTAACCAACTAAGAGCACGCGGATGCAAGCTCGAACCTCTCTCTTGCGCCTCTTTACCCTCCTCGGGGTCCTCGTCCTGCCGTCTTTCGCTTGCGCGGCCGAGGCTGAGGATGCGGACCGCGTGGCCCTCGTGGACAAGGTCGAGAACCAGGCGCAAGTCGTCTCGGCCTCCGGCGCCGCCACCGCAATTGTCGGCACGCCCGTGCATATGAAGGATGAGCTTCGCACCGGCGCGGGCGCGCGGCTGCAAGTTATCTTTCGCGACGACACCGTGCTCACCCTCGGCGAGCACGCAAGCGTGCTGATCGACCGCTATGTCTACGATCCCGATCGAGGCATCGGCGAGACCGTGCTGCAGGCGACCAAGGGCGCCTTCCGCTTCGCCACAGGCCGGCTCAAGGAGCTCAAGGAGAAGAAGATCGCGATCTCGACACCCGCCGCCGATATCGGTGTTCGCGGCACGGAGTTCTGGGGCGGGCCGCTCGATGCACAATATGGAGTCCTTCTGCTCGAAGGCGAGATCACCGTCTCGAACCAGGCAGGAAGCGTGACGCTGTCGGGCACGGGACAAGGGACCGACATTCCCACCCCGCTCGACGCGCCGGGCGCTCCCTCGACCTGGCCCGCCGAAAAAGTCGCGCGCGCCATCGAGAGCGTGGCTCTGCACTAGGGAGCGAGCAGGAAAGGCGTGGCTTATGAAACGACTTGGAATGATCTTGGCGGTGCTCATCATTGCCGCGGGCGCTTGGGTCGATTGGAGCTATCGCGCAGCCCGCACGGAGCTCGCGGAAATCGGCTCGCGTCTTCCTTCCGAAGAAGCTCTCAATGCGATGCCGCTCAATGAGACCGTGGAGAAACTCAAGCAAGCCATGGCAGACTGTCAGAGGGTCGAGAGCCTCACGTGGAACCCGCTTACGCGGCTGCTGAAGGGCGACGAGATCAAATCCCTGGCCGAGCATTGCGAGCTGATCAAGTCGCGCCAGGACTCGCTGGAGGGGCCTTAACTCCGATCCGCACCCGGCGCTTTGGGTGGAACCGTCTTCTCTTATAGTGTGCTTCCTTGCAATTTCCTCGTCTTGCGGCCAGCCATCCTGCTCATTAGTTTGCCGTCAAAGATCGAGAAGACCTGAAGGCTCCGCGTGACCTACCGCAACGGCATCATCGAGGCGATCGGCAATACCCCGCTGATCAAGCTCAAGCGCGCCTCCGAGGAGACCGGCTGCAACATTCTCGGCAAGGCCGAGTTCATGAATCCGGGCCAGTCGGTGAAGGATCGCGCCGCCCTCTTCATTATTCGCGATGCGCTCAACTCGGGACGGCTCCAGCCGGGCGGCACGGTGGTCGAGGGCACTGCCGGCAATACCGGCATCGGCTTGGCGCTGGTCGGCAATGCACTGGGCTTGAAGACCGTCATCGTCATCCCCGAGACCCAGTCGGACGAGAAGAAGGACATGCTGCGCTTGGCCGGCGCACGGCTCATCGAGGTCCCCGCGGTTCCCTACAAGGATCCCAACAACTACGTGAAATATTCGGGCAGGCTCGCCGAGGAGCTTGCCGCCACCGAGCCGAACGGCGCCATCTGGGCCAACCAGTTCGACAATGTCGCCAACCGCCAGGGGCATATCGAGACGACGGCGCAGGAGATCTGGAACGACCTTGGCGGCAAGGTCGATGGCTTCGTCTGCGCGGTGGGGACCGGCGGCACGCTTGCCGGCGTCTCCATGGGCCTGAAGGAACACAATCCCGGCGTGGTGATCGGGCTTGCCGATCCCATGGGCGCCGCGCTCTACAATTTCTACAAGCACGGCGTGCTCAAGTCCGAAGGCAGCTCCATCACCGAGGGGATCGGCCAGGGCCGCATCACGGCCAATCTCGAAGGCGCCAAGATCGACGAGGCCTACCAGATCCAAGACGCGGAAGCGCTCCCCATCATCTTCGGCCTCTTGAGCGAGGAAGGGCTCTGCCTCGGGGGGTCCAGCGGCATCAATGTCGCGGGCGCGATCCGCCTTGCTCGCGACCTAGGCCCGGGCCATACCATCGTCACGGTGCTTTGCGATTATGGCACCCGCTACCAAAGCCGGTTGTTCAACCCCAAATTCCTGCGCGAGAAGGGGTTGCCGGTCCCCGCCTGGCTCGACCAGGGGCACGCCGCCGCGCCGCGCGTGTTCGTCTAGGCTGGAATTGGAGATTTCGATTTGTTGCAGACGAAGACATGGCTGACTGAGACCGACGACCTCGCCCGCGAGCTCGATGCGCCCGACCTCGTCATCATCGATGCCTCTTGGCACATGCGGAGCGAGGGCAAGGACGCGCATGCCGAATATCTCGTGGAGCATATTCCGGGCGCGATCTTCTTCGACATCGACGAGATCGCCGATACCAAGAGCGGCCTGCCGCATATGCTGCCGCCGCCTGAGAAATTCTCCTCGCGCATGCGCAGCATGGGGGTCGGCGACGGCTCGCGCATCGTGGTCTACGATTCTAGCGGGCTGTTCAGCGCGGCGCGGGTGTGGTGGACCTTCCGCGTCATGGGCGTCGACGACGTGAGCGTGCTCAATGGCGGATTGCCGAAATGGAAGCGGGAGGGCCGGCCGCTCGAGAGCGGGCCGGCCAGGAGCCGCACCACGCGCCACTTCACGGCACGGCGCAACCTCGACCTCGTGCGCGACGTCTCCGACGTCAAGGCGCTGCTCAAGGACAAGTCGGCCGAGCTCGTCGATGCGCGCGCGCCGGAGCGATTCTCCGGCCAGGCGCCGGAGCCGCGGCCAGGACTCCGCTCGGGCCACATCCCCGGCGCGCACAATGTCCCCTTCGGCAAGCTCCTCAACAAGGACGGCACGTTCAAGTCCGCGCCCGAGCTCGAACGGCTGTTCGAGGAAGCGGGCGTCGATCTCTCTAAGCCCGTGGTGGCGAGCTGCGGCTCAGGCATCACGGCGAGCGTGCTTGCGCTTGGGCTGGCCGAGATCGGTCATCGCAAGACCGCTGTCTATGACGGCTCCTGGTCGGAATGGGGCGCCGATCAAAACCTTCCCATCGAGACTGGGCAGGGGGCTTAAGCGAATGCAACCCCCTCGCCTGGCCGAGGCTAGATGAGCAAACGAACCGGGAAGCAGAAGGATATGACCCGGCTGGTGCATGCCGGGCGCGAGCCCGCACGCCAGCACGGCTTCGTCAACACGCCGATCTATCGCGGCTCGACTGTGCTGTTCCCCACCGTGGCGGCGCTCGAGGCGAACGATCAGGACTTCACCTATGGCCGTCTCGGCACGCCCACGGTCAGGGCGCTCGAAGAGGCGATCGCCGAGCTCGAAGGCGGGCATCGCACCTGGCTCACGCCGTCAGGCCTCTCGGCCATCGTCACGGCGCTGCTCGCTTTCGTCTCGGCGGGCGACGAAATTCTTGTCGCGGACACCGTCTATCGCCCGAACCGGCGGTTCTGCGACAACGTGCTGAAGCGGCTCGGCGTGAAGACCATCTATTACGATCCGCTCGTCGGCGCGGGCATCAAGGACCTCATCACCAAGAAGACGCGCGTCGTCTTCACCGAGTCGCCGGGCTCGCAGACTTTCGAGGTGCAGGACATTCCTGCGATCGTGAAAGCGGCGCACGCAGCCGGCGCGGTGGTCATTCTCGACAATACCTGGGCGACGCCGCTTTATTTCAAGCCGTTCGCCCATGGCGTCGATGTGTCGATCCAGGCGGCGACCAAATATATCGTCGGCCATGCCGACGCGATGCTGGGCGCCGTCACCGGGACCGAGCAGGTGTCGGCCGCGGTCGCCAAGGTGCATGAGGATTTGGGGCTCTGCACTGGACCCGAGGACGTCTATCTGGGCTTGCGGGGCTTACGCAGTCTCGGGGTGAGGCTTGAGCGGCATCAGAGGTCTGGGCTTGAACTCGCGCGCTGGCTGGCGGAACGGCCCGAGGTCGCGCGGGTGATTCACCCGGCGCTCCCCTCCGATCCCGGCTACGCGCTCTGGAAGCGCGACTTCACTGGCGCCTCCGGGCTCTTCTCCATCGTGCTGAAGCCTGTCTCGGAGGCAAGGCTCGCCGCCATGCTCGACGGCCTCAGCCTGTTCGGCATGGGCTATTCCTGGGGCGGCTTCGAGAGCCTGATCCTCCCCTTCGACCCAAGGGCCTATCGCAGCGCGACCAAGTGGCAGGTGGAAGGGCCGGCGCTGCGTTTACATATCGGGCTGGAGGACGTCGACGATCTGAAGGCGGATCTCGACGCCGGCTTCGCGCGGCTCAACGCGCGAGGCTAGCCGCCTGCGCGGCGGGTAACAGCCCTAGTCCAGCGTGTAGGCGACGAGCGAGTTGCTCAGCATGATCGGGATCAGCGCCATCTTCTGGTCAGGCAGATAGATCAAGTCGGCGCTCCCCTTGCCGAGCTTGATCAGGCGCTCGAACTTACCTTTGGCGTCGATGCGGTAGAGCCCGCCCGCCGCCCAATCGGTGACGAGGTAGACGCCTGGCTGAAGCGCCTGAAGCCCGTCGAGATTGCCGAGTTTGTCGTTGTTGCCGATCGTGCTCACCGCTTGCTTCTCGAGATCGACGGCAAGCAGGCCGCCCAGCTCTTGCTTCTGCCCGTCGCCCGGCAGCTTGCCAAATGACGCGACGATCAGCTTCTCGCTCTGCACGAGAAGACCGTTCGGCCCGTTCAACACATCGTTGGCGAACCACGGCTCGAAGCTCCCGTCCTTGAGCCGCCAGATCGTATTCATCGGCGTATCGGAGGCGTAGACGGTCCCGTCCTCGCCGACCGCGACATCGTTCAAGAAGATCGCCCCCTTGGCCGGATAGCGCTTCACGATCTCGCCGGAGGCCACGTTGATCTCGATCAGCTCGTCGACGTCGACCACATAGAGCGTGCGATCGTGCAGCGCCATTCCGGTCGGAGCGTTCAGTCCCTTGATCCACTGCCGCGCGATGAGCGTGCCGTCGGGCTTGAGCTTGGCGATGAAGCCGTTGCCGTCCTTCTGCATGATCGCGCCGGCAATATTGCTGACATAGATCGCGCCCGTGGCTGGATCCTGGATCACCGATTCGGGTTGCTCGAGCCCCTTCACCTCAAACAGCAGCTTGGGATCGGCGGCGGCTTCGTTGCAGAAGAGGAGAGCGAGAAAGAGTCCGACGACAAAGCGCATGACGGTCCTCGGCGGCGTAAGAGGAGGCTGGCCAAAGCGGCCGGGAAGCGAATTGGCGGTCCCGGAAGGATTCGAACCTTCAACCCTCTGCTTAGAAGGCAGATGCTCTATCCCTTGAGCTACGGGACCACGAAGTTCGCTTTAAAACTATAACCCGAAAAGATGACCCTCAGTGCGTCCAGCGGTCGGGCCGGCCGAACTTGAAGTTCTCGGCATAGGATTTCGGTCTCAGCCCCGTCTTTTGCGGCTCCTCGAGGCGGAAGGCAATGCCCTGACGCGTGGCGAACGCCACCGCCTCCTCCTTGGAGGCAAAGCTCATGCGGACCTGCGGCTTGGTCTCGGCCGAGCTGGTCCAGCCCATCAAGGGCTCGATTACCCTCGGCTTCTCCGGCTCGTATTCCAAGACCCAGTCGCGCGTCCCCGCCAGGCCCTGCTGCATCGCGGTCTTGGCGGGCTTATAGATGCGGGCGGCCATGCGGCTCCTCGTTCTCGTCCAAACAGGCGATGGTCGGGGCAGGAGGATTCGAACCTCCGACCCCCTGCTCCCAAAGCAGGTGCGCTACCAGACTGCGCTATGCCCCGATCGGATCGCCGGCCATTTTCGCCGATAAACCATGGCTGAAGCCCAGCCATTCGCCAGATACATAATTGGCGCCGGAGCTATAGGCTAGTCTTTAGCCTTGAGGAAAACCCTAATTGGCGGAGGCCGGCTACTGGTCCTTGCCCTTGGTGAGCCCAGGATAGAGGACCTTGTCCCCCCGTTTCAGGCCGATCCTGCCGGCTTCACCGCCCTTGAGCTCGAGCACGCCGACGATGTCACCCTCCGAGGGGATCACCGCCGTGGAGAAAGGCTCGGCATTGGCCTCGATCCGGTGCACTTTGCCTTCGGGCGAGATGAACACCATGTCGAGCGGGATCAGCGTGTTCTTCATCCACATCGCGGCAGGCTGCGGCTGGTCGTAGAGGAACAGCATCCCGCCATTCTCCGGCAGCGAGCGGCGAAACATGAGACCGAGCGCGCGCTCCTGGTCGGTGGTGGCGACTTCGATATTGAAATTGTGATCGCCGCTGTCGGTCTTGAGCACGAGCGTCCCGGTGCCCGCCGCGTAGCCGCTCGCTTGCGCGAACACGGCAAGCGCGAGCAGGCAGAAAGCCGCGGAGCGGGCGAGCCGGTCGAGCCCGCGTAAGGTCAGTGGGAGGACGGTCCTTGCGAGCCGTCGGGCTTGAGCTCCGCCGCCATCAGGCCCTTCGGTCCCCGGCCAAAGCGCACCAGCAGCGACTGGCCGGGCCTGAGCTCGGTGAAGCCACAGCGCCGGAGCGTCTCCATATGCACGAAGATGTCCAGCGTCTGGTCGCCGCGGGTCACAAAACCGAAGCCGCGCAGGCGGTTGAACCATTTCACCGTGGCGCGTTCCCAATCGCTTTCCGGGATCACGATGACATGGGTCCGCTGCGGCAATTGCGACGGATGGATCGCCGTCGAATCGTCCATGGCGCGGATGCGAAACGCCTGAAGGCCCTTCGGCCGGCGCAACACCTCGCAGACCACGCGGGCTCCCTCGTAGGCCGTCTGGAACCCATCGCGGCGCAAGCACGTTACGTGCAGGAGAACGTCGGGAAGATCCTCGTCCGGAACGATAAATCCATAACCCTTTGACGCATCGAACCACTTGATCGATCCTGACACTTCGAAGACATCAACTGTGACTTCCTCGTCGCGTTGGGTATGGCCCTCTAGATGTGGCGGTTCTTTCGCCCCCATGCCGCATTCCCCCGCTAAACTTTTGACGCAGCCGAAACGACGCCCCACACACGAATCGGCCGGAATACACTCGTTTGCGAACATAGCATCGCCGCTTACCGAGGCCACTGGAATTTTCCTTACGTTTCGTCCTTCTCCACAGTCGGGCGCCCGAGTTCGCGATTTCTCCGCAGCGGCGCGCACAACCATCTGATCGGCAAGCGAATCTCGCGCGGCAGTGAGAAAAGACGGCGGATGCGTCGCCAAGCGCAAGAATCTCGTGCCGCGATCGCGCAAACATTTCTGGCGTCGAGAGAAATTTCACTTTAGGCGCTGCAGAACGGCATGCTGTGGACCCCGTGCAACAATGGCAATGTAATCTGCATGTTCGATCGGCAAAAAATGGTCCCAGCGTGATGCGCTTGCCACACATGGGCGCTGCGCGCTAATGGGGGTGCGCTCGGCGTGGGTGACAGCTTGAGGAGACGGTAAGCGATGAAATATCTGCACACGATGGTGCGCGTCACCGATGTCGAGAAGTCGCTCGACTTCTACTGCAACAAGCTGGGCCTGAAGGAAGTGCGCCGGACGGAGAGCCAGCAAGGCCGCTTCACCCTGTTCTATCTCGCCGCCCCCGGCGATGAGGATGCCCAGGTCGAGCTTACTTATAACTGGGACCCCGAGCCTTATGGGGAGGCCCGCAATTTTGGGCACCTCGCCTACGAGGTCGACGATATTTACGCGACCTGCGACCGGTTAATGAAGAACGGCGTTACCATTAATCGCCCACCGCGCGACGGCTACATGGCCTTCATCCGCTCGCCCGACAACATCTCGATCGAGTTCCTGCAGAAGGGCGGCCCTAAGCCGAAGCAGGAGCCCTGGGCGTCGATGCCGAATACGGGCAAGTGGTAGAGGCGGCAGAGCCCAGAGTGGCGCCCCCTAGGAGAATTGAACTCCTGTTTTCAGGTTGAAAACCTGACGTCCTAACCATTAGACGAAGGGGGCATGCTTCAAGGCTCTGCTGATATAGAAAGCTTTGCCGACGCCCGCAAGAACGCGTGGACTAGGGCTGGGCGGAATGCGGGTCGGCGGCGTCCTCGATCATGAGCTCGATGGTTTCGCGGCCCTGCCAGCTTGAGCGGCGTAAGTGCCCTGCGACGTGAAGCGGAAGCCCCTCGCCTTGCAAGAGCAGCGCGCCAAGCGGCGTATCGGCCACGCGAAACGCACAAGCCTCGATGCGCGCGCCGTCCTGGGCATGAAGCGTGCAGCGGATATGCGCCTCCTTGATCGCGCGCACGCGGCTCAAGCGATGCGCTGGGAAGACGAAGCGCGGCTCGGGATGTCCGGGGCCATAGGGGCCCGCGCGGTCGAGCAGATCCATGAGCTCTTGATTGGCGCCGCCGGCCGAGAGCGCGCCGTCAATGGCGAGATGGCGCAGGGACGACGCTTGCGCCACGGGCCGGGCGAGACGCTCGAGCAGGAATTGGAGCAGCGCGTCGTGCTTGCGGCGCTCGAGTTTGAACCCTGCCGCCATGGCGTGACCGCCGCCTTTGACGAGCAGCCCCTCATGCACGGCCGCCCGTACCGCAGCCCCGAGATCGACGGAGGCGATCGAGCGCGCCGAGCCTGTGGCGAAACCGTCAGGCTCGAGCGCCGCCACGAAGGCCGGCAGGCGGAAGCGCTCGGCGACACGGCCGGCGATCAGTCCGATGAGCCCTTTGTGCCAGCCTTCGGCGGCAAGGAAGAGCAACGGCCGGGTGGGATCGTCCGCCAGGAAAGCCTCGGCGGATGCGAAGGCCTCCTCGAGCATCTGCTCCTCGATGGCTCTCCGCTCGGTATTCAACGCTTCGAGCTGAGCTGCGATCGCGCGCGCCTCGATCTCGTCGTCTGAGGCGAGAAGCTTGGCGCCGAGGTTCGACGCGCCGACCCTGCCGCCGGCATTGATGCGCGGGCCCAAGATGAAGCCAAGCGTGTAGCAGGTCGGCGCCGCGTCGATGCGGGCCGCGTCGGCAAGAGCGCGCAAGCCCGGATTGTGCCTGAGCCTCAAGACCTTGAGCCCCTGCGCCACGAAGGCGCGGTTCGCCTCCTTCAGCGGCACCACGTCGCAGACCGTGGCAAGCGCCACGAGGTCGAGCAGGCCGAGCAGATCGGGCTCAGGCAGAGTGCGGTAGAAGCCCTCGCGGCGCAGCGCGCGTGTCACCGCGACCAAAAACAGAAAGACGACGCCGGCGGCGGCGAGATGCCCTTGGCCCGAGAGATCGTCCTGCCGGTTCGGGTTGATCACCGCGAAAGCCGGCGGCAGCGCCTCGTCAGCCTGGTGATGGTCGATGACGATGATTTCCGCACCGGCCGCGTTGGCCGCTTCGATTGCCGCCTCTGCCGTGGTGCCGCAGTCGACGGTGAGGATGAGACGCGCGCCCTCTTGGGCAAGGCCGGTCAGCGCCGCTTCGCTCGGCCCATAGCCCTCGGTCAGGCGGTCGGGGATATAGGTCGTGGGCGTTTGCCCATGGGCGCGAAGGTACCGCTCGATCAGCGCAACGGAGGCCGCGCCATCGACATCGTAGTCGCCGAACACGGCGATCGGCTCCTTCGCCCTGATGGCGGAGGCAAAGCGCTCGGCCGCCTTCTCCATGTCCTGTAGGCGAGCGGGGTCGGGCAGAAGCGTGCGGAGCGAAGGATCGAGGTAACGGGAGGCGGTGTGAGTGTCGGCCCCGCGCGCGGCAAGCACGCGGCCGAGCAGCTCAGGCAGGCCGTGCGCCTGGGCAATCGCCGTGGCGATAAGCGCGCGGCCCGGAGCGAGGCGCTCGACCCAGCGAGACCCGCGTGCGGAGCGCTCCACCCCAAGCATCGCCGGGGCGTTCTCGCTGTCCGCCTGTCTGTATTTGAGGGCTGCCGTCACGCTACGCCGTCCACTCGCCGCTACCTCCAACGAAGGCGAGTGTAAGGTGATTCGGAGGGCCCTCCCCGCCGTCAGTCGAACTTGCTGATATCGGGATGCTCGGTCTTGATCCAGCGCACCGTGCGGGTCGAGGCGCGCATCACCAAAGTATGGGTGAAGATCGCCTCCCGGGTGAAGCGCACGCCTTCCAGAAGCGAGCCGTCGGTGATGCCGGTGGCGGCGAAGGAGAGGTCGCCCATGATCATGTCGCGCATGAGGTATTTCCGGCCGAGATCGTGGATGCCGGCGGCGCGGGCGCGGGCGCGATGCTGTTCACTCGCCGCAACGAACCGCCCCTGCATCTGGCCGCCGATACAGGCAAGGGCCGCGGCCGCGAGCACGCCTTCGGGTGCGCCGCCGATGCCCATATAGATGTCGATGCCGGTCTCAAGCGGTTCCGTCACGTGGATCACGCCGGCGATATCGCCATCGCCGATGAGGCGAAGCGTGGCGCCCGAGGCCCGCACATCCTCGATGAGCTTGGCATGGCGCGGCCGGTCGAGGACGCAGGCGGTGATCTCGCTCAAGGCTACGCCCTTGGCCACGGCGAGCGCCTTCAGGTTGTCGGCAGGCGACGCATCGAGATCGACCAGGCCTTCGGGAAAGCCCGGCCCGATAGCGATCTTGTCCATGTAGATGGTGGGTACCTTCAACAGGCTGCCGCGCTCGGCGACGGCAAGCACGGAGAGCGCATTGGGCAGCGCCTTGGCACACAGCGTCGAGCCTTCCACGGGATCGACGGCGAGATCGACCTTGAGCGGGGCCGTCCCGCCGGCGCCGACCGTCTCGCCGATATAGAGGAGCGGCGTCTCGTTCTCTTCGCCCTCGCCGACCACCACCACGCCTTCGATCGGGAGGCGGGCAAGCTCGCGATACATGGCGGCGGCGGCGGCCTCGTCGGCGGCGGCCTCGTTGCCGCGGCCCCGCCACAAAGCGGCGGCCACGGCGGTCGCCTCGGTGACGCGAACGATGTCAAGCGCCAGAGCGCGGTCGAGCTCGGTTTTGGCCAGAGCCTTCGACACGTCCGTTCCTCCCTGCCCTTAGGCGATCTTAGCTGTCGCTTATAGGGATACCACACTCACTATCACAGATTTTCGATGCGGATCATCTGCGGCTTCTGGTCGACATGGCCGTCGCGCTCGATCGCGGCCAGCGCCTTTCGGATCGCGGCCTCCGTGGTCTGATGGGTGATCATGACGACGGCGGCGGGCGTGCCTTTATGCGGACGGTCGAACCCGGGAAGCTCCGCAGCCGGCCTGCGCTGCACGATGCTCTCGATGGAAATCCCCTGGTCCGCCATGCGGCTGGCAATGGCCGCGAAGGCGCCGGTCCGGTCGTAGACCGAGAGCCTGATATAATAGCCGCCCGCATGCGCCCGCATCTGCGCCTTCTTGTAGGGCTTCAGGGTCTTGGCCTTGGCGCCGAAGGGCGGCAGGATCAGCCCGCGGGCGATATCGATGAGGTCGCTGGTCACGGAGGACGCCGTCGGGCCGCCGCCCGCGCCGGCGCCGATCAGCATGACGTCGCCCACGAAATCGCCGTCGATGGCGACACAGTTCTGCACGCCGTCGACCTCGGCGATCGCCGTGTGCTTCGGCACCATGGTCGGGTGCACGCGCTGCTCGATGCCGCTATCGGTGCGGAGCGCCACGCCAAGCAGCTTGATGCGGTAGCCGAGATCGCCGGCAGCCTCGATATCGGCCGGCGTGATCGACTCGATTCCCTCGACATAGACGGACTCGAAGCTCGTGCGCGTGCCGAAGGCGAGGCTGGTGAGGAGAGCGAGCTTATGCGCGGTGTCGAAGCCGCCAATATCGAAGGTTGGGTCGGCCTCGGCGTAGCCTTGCGTTTGCGCCTCCTTCAACACGTCGGCGAAGCTCCTGCCCTCCTTCTCCATGAGCGTGAGGATATAATTGCAGGTACCGTTGAGGATGCCGTAGACGCGGGAGATGGCGTTGCCTTGCAGGCTTTCGCGCAGGACCTTGACGACGGGAATGCCGCCGGCCACGGCCGCCTCGAAATTCAGCGCGACACCGTTCTTCTCGGCGAGCGCGGCGAGACTCGGGCCGTGATGGGCAAGGAGCGCCTTGTTGGCGGTGACGACATGCTTGCCGGCGGCGAGCGCCGCCTCGACGGCCTGTTTCGCCACGCCCTCCTCGCCCCCGATCAGCTCGACGAACACGTCGATTCCCGGGTCCTTGGCCAGCGCCACAGGGTCTTGCACGAAGCGGAAGCCGGAGATGTCGGCGTCGCGCTTCTTATTCCGGCTTTTGGCCGATATCGCGACGACCTCGATCGGGCGGCCGGCGCGCGCGGCAAGCTCCGCCTTGCGCGCCGCAAGGAGCCGCAACAGACCGCTGCCGACGGTGCCGACCCCGGCCAGCCCAAGCTTCAATACATCCGTCATGGTCAGGGATCAGAACGACCGATTCGCCTTGGAGGCAATGGGAATGACGTTGTGCAAAGTCTTGGCGGACTCGGAGAGGAACCGCCGGATGTTGCGCGCGGCCTGGCGGATGCGCTGCTCGTTCTCCACCAGCGCGATGCGCACATAGCCCTCGCCATACTCGCCGAAGCCGACGCCGGGCGAGACCGCGACACCCGCCTTCTCCAGGAGGAGCTTTGAGAATTCGAGCGAGCCGAGATGCGCGAACATGTCGGGGATGGGCGCCCAGGCGAACATGGTGGCCGGCGGAGACGGGATCGGCCACCCGGCCCGCGTGAGGGCGTCGACCAGGCAATCCCGCCTGCGTCGATAGATGGCGCGGATGTCGTCGATGCAGTCTTGCGGTCCGTTCAGCGCGGCGGCGGCGGCCACCTGGATCGGGGTGAAGGCGCCATAATCGAGGTAGGATTTCACGCGGGTAAGCGCGTGGATCAGGCGCTCGTTGCCGACGGCGAAGCCGACGCGCCAGCCGGGCATGGCATAGGTCTTGGACAGCGTGGTGAACTCGACCGCGATATCCATGGCGCCCGGAATTTGCAGGATCGACGGCGGCGGCTCGCCCTCGAAATAGATCTCGGCATAAGCGAGATCGGACAGGACAAGCAGCTCGTGCTTCTTGGCGAAGCCCACGACATCCCGATAGAAGTCGAGACTGGCGACGTTTGCCGTGGGGTTGGCCGGATAGTTGAGCACGAGCGCCGACGGCTTCGGCACCGAATGGCGCATCGCCTTGTCGAGCGACGTCATGAACTGGGAATCGGTGCCTGCCGGCAGATGCCTGATGACGCCGCCCGACATGATGAAGCCGAACTCGTGGATGGGATAAGTCGGGTTCGGCACAAGGATCACGTCGCCGGGGGCGGTGATCGCCTGGGCCACGTTGGCGAAGCCTTCCTTGGAGCCGAGCGTGGCCACCACTTGCGTATCGGGATTGAGCTTCACGCCGAAGCGCCGCGCGTAATAGGCGGCTTGCGCCTTGCGCAGGCCCTGGATGCCCTTCGAGGCCGAATAGCGGTTGGTGCGCGGATCGCGGATGGTCTCGACCAGCTTGGCGACGATATGCTCCGGCGTCGGCATGTCGGGATTGCCCATGCCGAAATCGATGATGTCGTCGCCGCGGGCGCGGGCCTCGGCCTTGAGCTTGTTCACCTGCTCGAAGACGTAAGGCGGTAGCCGCTTGATTCTGTGGAAATCGCTGGTCACTGACGCGAGGGGTCCCCACCCGATAGGCCCCGAAAGGGACCCCACTTGAACCATAGAAACGGGCCGCGGGGCAAGACGCTCCCGCTTCGATCAGAGGGGCCTCTAATCTTGCGTTTCGGCCGATTTCGCCCCTGTCGCCGCTGTCGACCCGGTTGCGTCGGGGGGCGCTTCACCCTTCGCTTTCGCCTTGGCCTCCTCAAGCTCGGTGATGGCGGCCTTCTGCTCCGACTTGGTCAGCGTCTTATCGTAGTCCTTCAGCAGCGCGCTCGAGGATGAGACTTCGTTCGAGGTGAGCGTGTCGGCGCAGGCCCCGAGCCACAGCGGGAGCAGGACGGCGAGCAGACGTAAGCCAGGTCCAGGCAGCGTGCGCAGCATGAATTCAGGAGTCTGTTCTTGTTGCTTATCGGTGACGATTGGCAATCGTCCTCCACTTGCTATATTGCATAGCACAATGACCCCTTGCGCAAAAGCGGCCCGGGACACTCACTCTGTTACCCCGATGGTGGCTGCAGCAATGTTAAGTGGGGGTTAAAACAAGGACAAATTGATGCAGGAGCACAATAAAACGCCCGGCAATTCCGGGGCGGAGCAAGTTGACGCCAATCAACTCGAACCCTTAGCCCGCAATATGGTGCGCCTCTTCGACCAGGGCACCAAGGCTTTCTCCGCACTCGCCGAGCGTTCGAGCTCCAACGGGCAAGGTCCCTATAGCCTCGCCTCCGAGGCGGGCGAAGCTGCGAAGTCCTTTGGCGAGATCGCGCGCCACTGGGTGACCGAGCCCGCCAAATTCGCTGCGGCGCAGGGCGAGCTCTTCAAGAGCTACGCCGATCTGTGGGGCCGGACCTTTCTCCGGTGTCTCGGCGAGAAGGTAGAGCCCGTCGTCGAGCCCGAGCCCGGCGACAACCGCTTCAAGGATCCCGACTGGTCGAACGGGCAGGTCTTCGATTTCTGGAAGCAGTCTTATCTCATCACCTCGCGCTGGGCGGAGGACCTGACCCGCAACACCGAAGGGGTCGACGACAAGACGCGCAAGAAGGCGCTGTTCTACCTGAACCAGATGCTTGCGGCGCTCTCGCCGTCGAATTTCGCGCTCACCAATCCTGAAGTGATCCGCACCACGCTGGCGACCAACGCCGAGAATCTGGTGCAGGGCATGACGCAATTCGTCCACGACCTCGGGCAATCGAAGGATCTACTCCGCATCAGCCAGACCGATCTGTCCGCCTTCGAGATCGGACGCAACCTCGCCGTGACGCCGGGCAAAGTCGTGTTCCAGAACGACCTGATCCAGCTCATCCAATATTCGCCGGCCACGGAAGAGGTCTATGAGCGGCCGCTTCTCGTCGTGCCGCCCTGGATCAACAAATACTACATTCTCGATCTCGTGCCGGAGAAGTCCTTCGTCAAATGGGCGGTCGAGCAGGGCTTCACCGTGTTCTTGGTCTCCTGGGTCAATCCTGACGCGCGCCTGGCGCAGAAAACCTTCGAAGACTACATGCACGAAGGCATTCTCGCCGCGGTCGACGCCGTGATCCGCCAGACCGGCAGCCCGCAGATCAACGCGCTCGGCTATTGCGTCGGCGGCACGCTGCTCGCCTGCACGCTCGCCTATATGGCGGCGAAGGGCGACGAGCGGGTGGCGTCGGCGAGCTTCCTCGCCGCCCAGGTCGATTTCAGCGAGGCCGGCGACCTTCTCGTCTTCATCGACGATACCCAGCTCAAGGCGCTCGAGGAGATGATGGCCGAGCACGGCTATCTCGACGGCTCGCGCATGGCGGCGGTGTTCAACATGCTCCGCCCGCGCGATCTGATCTGGCCTTACGTCATCAACAATTATCTGCTCGGCAAGAAGCCCTTTCCGTTCGACCTTCTGTTCTGGAACGCCGATTCGACCAGGCTTTCCGCCGCCAACCACGCCTTCTATCTGCGCGAGTTCTATCATTTGAACCGGCTCAGCAAGGGCGAGATGCAGCTCGGCGGCGTGAGGCTCGATCTGTCGCGCATGACAATGCCGATCTATGAGCTCTTCACCAAAGAGGACCACATCGCGCCGGCCGCGTCGGTCTATCGCGGCAGCAAGCTGTTCGGCGGACCCGTGCGCCATGTGATGGCGGGGTCGGGTCATATCGCCGGCGTGGTCAATCCTCCGGCCAAGAAGAAATATCAGTTCTGGTCGGGCGGGACGACCGGCTCGCTTGCCGACTGGATGGCGACAGCGAAGGAGACTGCGGGATCCTGGTGGCCCGATTGGGCATCCTGGCTTGCCGCCTATTCGGGGCCCAAGATTCCCGCCCGCGATCCTTCCGCCGGCCCGCTCAAGCCGATCGAGGACGCGCCAGGGTCGTTTGTGAAGAGCCGAGATTAGTCGCCAGACTGGTAAGTGTCCCGCCTTACGGGAACAGCGGCAGCTGCTCGAGGCCCGTCGTCTCGTCGAAGCCGTACATCAGATTGAAGTTCTGCAGCGCCTGACCGGCCGAGCCCTTCACCAGATTGTCGATGGCCGAGACGACGATGGCGCGGCCTTGAATGCGGTCGGCGAAGACGCCGATATGGCAGAAATTCGAGCCGCGCACATGCTGGGTCGAAGGCGTCACGCCCTCCTCCACGACGCGCACAAAGGGGCTGTCAGCGTAGGCGTCGGTCAGTGCCTTGCGGAGGTCGGACGCGCTCGCTTTGCCGGCAAGCCGCACATAGGAGGTGCAGAGCTCGCCGCGCGCCATGGGCGCAAGATGCGGCGTGAAGTTGACGGTCACGGCAACGCCCGCGGCCACGCCCAGCTCCTGCTCGATCTCAGGCACGTGGCGGTGATTGCCGATGCTGTAAGGCGAGAGCCCCTCGCCTGCTTCCGAGAACAGGATGTTCTGCTTCAGTGTGCGGCCGGCGCCGGAAACGCCCGACTTCGCATCGATGATGATGTCGGAGACCGCGATGAGCTTCGCCTTGGCGAGCGGCAGCAGGGCAAGCAGCACGGCGGTCGGATAGCAGCCCGGACAGGCCACGAGCCGCGCGCCCCTGATCTTGTCGCGATAATGCTCGGTCAGCCCGTAGACCGCGTCCTTGATGAGCCCCGGCGCGCTGTGCTCGCCGCCATACCATTCGGCGTAGATGGCGGGATCGCGCAGGCGGAAGTCGGCCGACATGTCGATGATCTTGATGCGCTTCGGCAGCTTGGCGATCTCGGCATGGGCGGTGCCGTGCGGTAGCCCGCAGAAGGCGACGTCGACCTGGCTCCAGTCCACCTGGTCCGAGGCGACCAGCGCCGGCAGATCGAGGCTTGCAAGATGCGGGAAGACTTGCGCCAGGCTCTGGCCGGCATGGCCCTTGGCGATCAGCGCCGTGAGCTTGATCGCCGGATGCAGCGCGGCAAGCCTGATCATGTCGGCGCCGGTATAGCCGGAAGCGCCGAGTACGGCGGCTCTGATGGTCTTGGTGCTGGCCATGGTCGAACTTTGGGCTGAAGTGTCGGGTGTCCGTCATTCCGGCGCAAGCCGGAATCCAGCTCTAAATCCGTAGTTCGATTGCTGGATGCCGGCTTGCGCCGATATGACGAAAGACTAACGCTTGGAGAACTGGAAGCTCTTTCGCGCTTTCGCCCTGCCGTATTTCTTGCGCTCGACGGTACGGGCATCGCGGGTCAGGAACCCGCCCTTTTTCAGCACGCCGCGGAGCTCGGGCTCGAAGCGGGTGAGCGCCTTGGAGATGCCATGGCGCACCGCGCCGGCCTGGCCCGAAAGCCCGCCGCCACTCACGGTGCAGACGACGTCGAACTGGCCCTCGCGCTTGGCGGCGACGAGCGGCTGATTCAAGATCATCTGCAGCACGGGCCGGGCAAAATAGACGGTCTGGTCCCTGCCGTTGATGGTGATCTTGCCGGGGCCGCGCTTCACCCAGACGCGGGCGACCGCGTCCTTGCGCTTGCCGGTGGCGTAGGCGCGGCCCTGCGCGTCGATCTTCTTCTCATAGACGCGGGCCTGCGGCGCGGCGGCGGTGTCGCCCTTCAGCGGAGCCAGATCTTCCAGGGTCATGGTCTCGCTCATGGCGTCAGGCGCTCCTTGCATTCTTTGAATTCAGGGCTGCGACGTCGAGCTTCTCAGGGCTTTGCGCCTCGTGGGGATGCTCGGGGCCGGCATAGACCCGCAAGTTCTTCATCTGCTGGCGGCCGAGGGGTCCGCGCGGCACCATCCGCTCCACTGCCTTGTGCAGCACCCGCTCGGGATGCTTGCCGTCAAGGATCTTGGCGGCGGTGCGGTCCTTGATGCCGCCGGGATAGCCGGTGTGCCAATGGTAGACCTTGTCGGCGCGCTTGTTGCCGGTGAACACCACCTTGCCCGCGTTGATCACGATGATGTTGTCGCCGCAATCCATATGGGGCGTGAAGGTCGGCTTGTGCTTGCCGCGGAGCCGCATGGCGATGAGCGATGCGAGCCTGCCGACGACGAGGCCGGCGGCGTCGATGAGGATCCAGGACTTCTCGATGTCCTTTGGTGTGGCTGAAAAGGTCTTCATGGTTCCCGCGTCCCGGTCGGAGGATCGGCGCTTCTACCGGCTCAATTTCTAAAGGTCAAGGGTAACAGGGAATATTGTGCGAAATCCGCCTATTAGCGATGTGGTATCACTATACCGTAATATCGTGACCGAGGGCTGGTGAAGTTCTTCCATAGCAGAATGTCCAGGCTAGGCATCGCTCCCTGGGAAAGCGCGTGGTGTAACGGGTCAGACTTTCAACGCCTTGCAGAGAAAGAGTCCCCCCATGTCCCGCTTCCTTCTCCTCGCCGCGCTTCTCTTATTTTCTCTCGGCGCGCTGCTAGCGCCGGCGCTTGCCGCCGATGAATTCGATCCCGCCGTGCTCGATAAGATGGCCGAAGAGGCTCATCAAGTTCCCCTGACCG
>JALHTP010000489.1 GCA_022865725.1 Methyloceanibacter sp.
CCGAAAGAGGAGCTGGAGAAGCGCTTCGGCGGCATGCTGCGGGCCCTGCAATATGGCGCTCCCCCCCATGGCGGCATCGCGCCCGGCGTCGACCGGATCGTCATGCTGCTTTGCGGGGAGGAGAATTTGCGTCAGGTTGTCATGTTCCCGATGAACCAGCAGGCGGAAGACCTGCTCATGGGGGCGCCGTCGGAGGTTTCGCCTAAGCAATTGAAGGAATTGCATATTCGTGTCGTTCCGCCGCCCAAGGGGTAATTGTGACTGCGGCGGCAAGGCGCGCTTTTCGCTCACTCCAACTGTTGCCTAAATGTCGAGTCATTCCTTACCCTTGGCGGCGATTGCTGAAGCAAGCCCATAAGGATCATGGCAATGGGAGGGGCAGGCATGCACAAGGTCTTCTTCATGCGCGTCATCGCGCTCGGCGCCTTTGCCGCTCTCTGGCTGTGCGCGGCACAGGATGACGCACTGGCAGCGGCCGCGCTCAATACCGCGAACTTCCTTGCCGCTTGCAGCGCCGACCAGAACATCACCGACGAGCCGGGATTCGAGGACGGCAAGGTCACGCCGAAGGCCTTTTGCGAGTGCGTCGTGGGCGAGTTCGCCAAGAACAAGCTGAGCCAGACCGATGTCGACATGCTGACGAAGGTGCATAAGGACGATATCAGCGATGCCGATGCCGAGAGCTATCCGACGCTCGAGGATCTGATGAACGCCAATGAAAGCTACGAGGATTCCTGCAAGACGAGCCTCGGCCTTCCGACCGACGAGGGCACCGACGTCGAGGAGGGTCCCGGAGAAGAGGACGTGGTCCCGCAGGACGAAGAAGCCCCCGCACAGGATGACGGCTCACCGCCGGAATAAGAGCCGCCTCACGGCGCTCTCACCCTGCTGCCGATTGAGTCGCGACGCCGGGCGCGGCGCTAGTCCTCGTCCACAGCATTTTCATGACAGCCCTAATCGGGCCCCAGCTTTCGCGCTAAATATGAGCGCGTAGCCCCGGAAGATGGGACACTGCAGAAAAAATGCGGCCCTGAATGTCCGGCGGTGGAACCGCAGGCGAGGGAGGCCTCTTTCCTGGAGTAACGGGTCGAAAGGACAGGGACCATGACATTCGGCGAGCATGTCTTCCGCTATTGCGAGCGCGGCACGAGCGAGGCGCTGCTGGCAGAGCCCCTCAATGCCGCGAGCAACGGAGCGTTTATGCTCGCGGCGCTGGCTGGTCTCGTGCTCCTCTTGCTGCGTCCCCGCGAGGGGCGCAGCGCCGATCACTTTTTGCTTGTAGGCCTCGTGCTGCTGATTGGGCTTGGCAGCCTCGCCTTCCATCTGTTCGCGACGGAAGGCACCGAGCTTCTCGACGTGGTCCCGATCGGCATCTTCATGCTCGTCTATCTCGGCTTCGCGCTGAACCGCTTCCTCGGCGTTCCGGCCGGCTTCATGGTGCTGCTCGTGATCGGCTTCACCGCCCTCATGGCGCTGACCATGCAGGTGCAATGCTGGGAGGGGGCGATCGGCATCCCTGGGCCCGAGCTGCAAGGGGTGAAGCCATGCCTGAACGGCAGCATCTTCTACCTGCCCGCGCTGGTCGCGCTGATCGTCGTCGGATTGCTCGCCGAGGAGCGGGGGCATCGGGCGGCGCCTTATCTGCTATGGGCCGCCGC
>JALHTP010000490.1 GCA_022865725.1 Methyloceanibacter sp.
CAGGGCGAAGAACTCTCCCGGCTCGATGTCGAGGCTGACATTGTCCACCCCGACCGCGGCGCCCCACCGCTTCGAAATGTTGCGGAAGCTGATGATGGGCTTGACGGCGGTTTCGGCGCCCTTGGCTAAAGCTTGGTCCACAGTTCTCATCCTCTACTTCTTCTGCGACTTGCCCTGCATCAGCATCATGAGGGCCATGAGCACGACCGTGAGCAGGATCAGCATGGTCGATGCGGCGTTGACCTCAGGCGTCACGGAGAACCGCAGCATCGAATAAACCTTGACCGGGAACGTGATCGTGTCCGGCCCCGACGTGAAAAACGTGATCACGAAGTCGTCGAGCGACAACGTGAACGCAAGGAGTCCGCCGGCAATCAGGGCCGGGCGAATATGCGGCAGCAGGACATCGCGGAACGCCTGCCAATCGTTGGCGCCCAGGTCGCGCGCTGCCTCCTCCTGCTCCTTGTTGAAGCTCGCAAGCCTGGCGCCCACGACGAGCGCGACGAAGGGGAAACAGAACGATACGTGCGCGATGATGATGGAGCCGAGATTGAGCGGCCATATGAGATTGTTGGGCCAGGGCAGGACTCGCGTGAAGAACAGCAGCATG
The DNA here is from genome assembly GCA_022865725.1 of Methyloceanibacter sp. Classification (GTDB taxonomy): domain Bacteria; phylum Pseudomonadota; class Alphaproteobacteria; order Rhizobiales; family Methyloligellaceae; genus Methyloceanibacter. The sequence continues at coordinate 611 of JALHTP010000490.1, forward strand.
GCGACGCCCATGCAGATTTCCGGCACCACGAGCGGTAGCGTGAAGGCGCCTTCCACGACTGTCTTGCCGATGAAGCGGTAGCGCCACAGCAACACCGCGGCAAGCGAACCGATGACGAGCGAGATGAGCGTGGCCATCAAAGCGATCGTCAGCGAGTTGGCGAAGGCGATCAGCAGCACCTGATTGTTGAAGAGCTTCTCGTAGTAGGCGAAGGTGAAGCCGCGCCAAACAGTGTTGCGTTTGCTGTCGTTGAAGCTGAAGGCGACCAGCGCGACGAGCGGCGCGTAAAGGAAGAAGAAGACGGCGAACAGCCAGAGGCGCATCTGCCACATGCGATTGTATTCGAGGGGGGCGCGTCGCTGGGCCATGGCTAGAGCCCGTGACCTTGCGCGGGCTTGCCGCGGGATGCATAGGCGCGGAAGGCGATGGCCGCGAACGTCGCGTACATCAGCAGGAACGACAGCGCGGCGCCGAACGGCCAGTCGTTGGCGCGCTTGAACTGGCGCTCGATGACGTTGGCGATCATCTGGCTGTCGGGTCCGCCGAGGAGATCGGGCGTCAGATAAGCGCCGAGCGCCGGGACGAACGTGATGATGATGCCGGAGATGATGCCGGGCAGGGCCAGCGGCACCACGATCGAGAACAGCGTGCGGATATGACCCGCGCCAAGGTCGAGGCTCGCTTCGATGAGAGATTTGTCGAGCCGATCGAGCGCGGCATACAGCGGCAGCACCATGAACGGCAGATGCACATAGACGAGGCCCAGCACGACGGCAAAATTGCTGTAGAGCAGCTGCAGGGGGGTGAACTCGCCCAACGGCTGCAAACCTGCCAGCGTCATGAGCCAGCTGCCCTGGTTCCACAGCCACTCGAGCGTGAAATTCGCGTAGCCCTCGGTGCGCAGCACCGCGATCAGCGCGTAGGTGCGGATCAGCAGGTTGGTCCAGAACGGCAGCATAATCAGCAGCAGCATCCACGCCCGCCAGCGCTCGCTGGCAAAGACGATCGCCAGCGCCACCGGAAAGCCGACGATGAGACAGAGCAGCGTCGTGAGGCCGGCCACGAAAATCGACTTGGCGAAGATCTGGAGGTATAGCGGCTGGAGCGCGCGCGCGTAGTTGGCGAAGGTGCCGCTGATGTCGACTTCGGTCAGGCCCTGGTTCTGGCCGAAGCTGTAGGCCCAGACGATCGCCAGCGGAACAAGGAAGAACACCACCACCCAGGCGATGGGTGGTAGTGCCGTTGCCAAGAAGGCCAGCCGGCGTTCTTGTGTTCGGGTTGCCATCGCGTCCCTCTCGCTCGCTACGTCACATCAATTCCGCCCGATCAAGCTGCGCGCAGCCGCGTCATTGCGTCGTCGAGGAGACGCGTCACTTCCGGGCCGAGGTAACGCGGATATTCGCATTTGGCCATGACCTCGGCGGGCGGGAAGATCACCTTGTTGTCCTTGTAGGAGTCGGGCATCAGCGCAACGGCGGCCGCGTTGGGCGACGGGTATTTGATGGTCTTGGAGATCTCGGCCCCGACCTTCGCGTCCAAGATGTAGTTGATGAATTTGAGCGCGTTCTCGGGGTGCGGTGCGCCCTTGGGGATGGCC
>JALHTP010000491.1 GCA_022865725.1 Methyloceanibacter sp.
ATTCCGAGAGTAGCGAGCTCGCGCATCGAGAACTCGATGAAGATCTGTTCGTCCTGAGCACCTAAGATATCGATTTTGGCAACATCGGGCAGGCCGAGCAATTGAGAGCGAACGTCCTCGACGTAGTCGCGAAGCTCACGCGGCGTAAATCCATCCGCAGTAAACCCGTATATGATCCCGAAAGTGTCACCGAACTCGTCATTGAAGAACGGCCCCAAGGCGCCCGACGGCAGCGTGTGCTGGATATCGCGGACGCTCTTGCGCACGTGATACCATGTATCGGCGACCTCTCTAGCCGAAGTGCTTCCCTTGAGATTGACAAAGATCGTTGTGGCCCCACTGACGGTAAAGCTGCGGAGGAAGTCGAGATGTGGAGTCTCCTCCAGCGTGCGCTCTAGCCTCTCGGTGACTTGATTGAGTGTGTCTTCGGTGGTCGCGCCCGGCCAAACCGCTTTAACCACCATCGTCTTAATGACGAAACTCGGATCCTCGTCGCGGCCGAGCCGGAAATAAGACAATACGCCCGCCGCCACGGCGACGATCATGAGATAAACAACGAGCGATCGATGATTGAGCGCCCACTCGGAGAGGTTCAACGACTTCATGAGTCGAGCCCAAGCAGCCGAACCTTCTGACCTGGACGGAGAGCCTGGACGCCTGCCGTCACCACGACATCGCCGACGTCGAGGCCTTGCGAGACCGTCACCGTGGCTGGGTCGAAGCGCAGTACATCCACGTTTCTGATCTCGACCGTGAGCGCTTTGGGATCGACGATCCACACAGCAGGATGTCCATTGAACTCGGTCAGGGCAGAAGACGGGATCTCTATCATCGGCACCGCGTCCGTTTGCAGCGCGCCGATGACGGTTGCTCCGAGCCGCATGGCTTCAGGCGGATCGGTGAGGCCAACCTTGACTTGGAAGGTCCGCGTGACGGGATCGGCCTGAGGCGAAACCTCACGAACGCGACCGGTGGCGGTCACAGAGGCATCGTCGGCGAGGCGAACGTCGACCGCGCGATCCGTCGACGCCGTGCGAAGCACCTGGGCGGGGACATCGAAAATGGCATCGCGCCCGCCATGGCGGGCGAGCCTGACAATCATTTGGCCGGCTTGCACGACCTCGCCGGGCTCGGCTCCAACCGCAGTCACGATGCCTTCTGCATCGGCCTTGAGCTCGGTAAAATCGACCTGATCGTGGGCGGCCTTGAGTTGCGCCTCGCTCGCGTCGAGCTGGGCTTCAGCCGTCCGCAACTCACGCTCGGCCTGATCGAAATTTGCGCGTGTGGTCCAGCCTTGCGCGAGGAGCGTTTGTTGCCGCTCGAAGTGGTTGCGGACTTGCGTGAGTTTAGCTTGCGCGGCAGCGACATTCGCTTTTGCCACGGTCAAGGCGTTGAGCTCGTTAAGGGCCTCCAGACGCCCGAGCAATTGACCCGCCTCGACCCGATCTCCGGTGTTGACGGCGCGCTCGATCACGCGCCCGGAAAGTCTGAAGCCGAGAGATGCCTCGTCCAAGGCCTCGATCCGTCCAGTTAAGACAACGGGGACACCGGCCTCGCTCTTTTCCAACGTGACCGTTCGAACCGGACGTGGCGCCGGTTCAGCTATATCGGTCTGCTCATTACAAGCGGAAAGCGTCGCCGCTACGACTAAAATCAGCAGCCCGCCCCCCCAGCTGCGAAAGGACGGATACAAGATAGAGTCGGTCAAGAGCAACCCTCCCGTCGAAGCAATTCCTCAGAACGATCCTAGCGC
>JALHTP010000055.1 GCA_022865725.1 Methyloceanibacter sp.
CTCGAAAAAGAGCGGGCGCACGATCGATTCGATCAGCCGGTATTCCTCGGGCTTCAGCCCCTTGAACAGGTCGAGCTGGGTCAGGGCGAATTTCGGTCCCGCGCCGTCATGGGTCGAGTGCGCCAGCAGCTGGTCCTCGCACCATTCGAGCGCCGCGTCGGCATTGCTGAAGACGCGCACCAGCCGCTCGTCTCCCTGCTCGGCAAGCTCGCGGGCGAGGGGCGCGAGAGGACCGTCGTCGGCGATCGCGGCGAACACCAGCTCGGTCTCTCCCTCGGCCATGGATAGCGCGGCGCGCGTGATCAGCTTGCGCCCAGAGGCGTCGGCAAAATGCACGCGCTTGAAGTCGACGATCACGTAACGCGCCTCGCTCGCCAATTGGGTGAGCTTGCGCAAGAGCTGCTCGGTGGAGCCGAAGAACAACGCGCCCTGCACTTCGAGCACGGCGATTTTTTGCCCCTCCCGCGTCAGCACTTTGCGTTCGTCCGGCGTGCGCAGGCGGTTCGAGCGCACCACGTCGCCGCGATAGAGGCGCCGAATCACGCTTTTGACATTGGTGCGGTTGTTGAAGGCGTGCAGCTCGAACTCGTTGGAGATCTCCTGGCAGACGCGGATGCCGCGCACGCTGTTGCCGATGGCGTCGATCGGCGGAGAGAACACGGCGAGCCCGATCTGCCCCGGAATGACGGCGATGATGCACCCCGACACGCCGCTCTTGGCCGGCATGCCGACCTCGTAGGACCATTGCCCGGCATAGTCGTACATGCCGCAGGAGTTCATCACGGTGAGAATGTCGCGCACATATTGCGCCTCGAACACGGTTTCGCCGGTGATCGGGTTGGCCCCGTCATTGGCCAGCGTGGCGGCTATGACGGCGAGATCGCGAGCCGTGACGTTGACCGAGCATTGGCGGAAATAGAGATCGAGCACGTGGTTCGGGTCGCGCTTGATCATGCCGGTGTTGAGCATCATGTAGGCGATCGCGCGATTGCGGTGCCCGGTGGATTGCTCCGACAAGAACACCGCCTCGTCGATATCGAGCTGCCGGCCGGCCAGGCTCGAGAACAGCGCGAGCATGTTGGCCGTGCGCTTCTCCTGCGAGGCGCCGTCCATCAGCTCGGCGACGGCGATGGCGCCGGCGTTGACCATGGGGTTGAAGGGGCGATTGGCAACCTCGTCGAGCACGATCGAGTTGAACGCCTCGCCCGTGGGCTCGACGCCGACATGCTTGAGCACCGCCTCGCGGCCATAATGGTCGAGCGCGTAGCCATACATGAAGGGCTTCGACACCGATTGGATGGTGAAGGGGTGGTTGGCGTCGCCCGCCGCGTAGACCTCGCCGTCGATGGTGGCGAGCGCGATCCCGAACAGCGAGGGATCGACCTTGCCGAGCTCGGGGATGTAATCGGCGGGCTTGCCCGCGGTCAGCCCTGCGACCCGCTCATGCAGCTCCGCGAGGTAATCCTCCACCGGCGCGAGCGCCGGGGCGGCCTTGGCATCTCGCACAGGTCGGACGGCATCCATTTTGTTCAACGCGATCCCCAAGCCAACGCAATCACCAAGTCAACGCGATCGCCAGTCCGATGCGATCCCCAAAGTCCAACCGCGCAGGCGGCGGCGACAACTTTAGGCAGAAATCATGCCATGTCCAAATCGTGGTCTCCGTCAAGATCAATGACCGAGGCGACGGACCGCTGCTGAAATATTGGGCAAAGCAGGATTAAAGGCGGGGCAGGCGCTCGCGCCTATTTCTTGCGGAAACGGTCGAGATGCACGACCTCAGCCGGCGGCCGCGACATGACGACTTCGGCGCTGTGAGCTTCGCCGGTCTCGTCCTGCACGAGATCGGGGGCGCCGCGCGGCTCTTCCGGCTCGCCGACCAGATCGGGGAGAGCCGCCGCCATATGCTGGCGGGCGGAATCGTTGGCCGCGCCGGGCTTGCCGAATTGCAGCCCGAACTGAGCCGAAGGATCGTAGAAGGCCTTGACCGCGCTGAACGGCACCACCAGCCGCTCAGGCACGTTGGAGAAGGAGAGCTTCACCTCGAACCGCTCGTTCGTCACCTGCAGGTCCCAGAATTGGTATTGCAGCACGACGGTCATCTCTTCCGGATATTGCTCTTTGAGCCGCTTCGACACCGAGACGCCCTCGGCGCCGGTATCGAAGGCGATATAGAGGTGATGCTCGCCAGGGAGCCCCTCGCGCTGCACGCGCGACAAAACCTGACGCACCACGCCGCGCAGAGCGTCCTGCGTAAGAAGGTCGTATCTGATTTCGTCGTCTGCCATGGAAACCGCCGCCTACCCTCTCGCGACGTGAGGCAGTCCCTTCACCCCGTCAAAGTGGAGGGCTTCTGTTGGCCGGTGCCCTCCGAACCGCGCCTAGCCGCCGCGAAGCGGCTAGGACTTCATTTTCAGGCTATCGCGCCGCTTACGCAGCGAGAACAGCCTCCGCATAGTTGTCATTGGCAACTATAGGGTTGGCCCGATAACGGCGGTACCATGCCGAGCGAAAGCACGACCTTTACACCCTCGTCGATCCTATTTCGCCCCCGCCGCAAGGATCAGAAACTCCGTTGCCAGTTGTCAGAACTCTCAACTGATTCTGAAGCTCTGACCACTGATCCTTGGGGTGGAGGCGCCGGGTACCGCCCCCGGGTCCGAATGGGCTTATTACGAAGGCTGTTTATCGCCATAGCCGGCTTGCGCCGACAGTTCCTATATAGGCCTCTATGGCGGCAAAAAAAAGGTTGATGCTGCGGTAACCCCCAGCCGCTTTCTCGAGCGGAGTGCTATGCTTGGCCCGTGCGAGAGGGGCCGGGGTTAATCGTCCCGCTTCAGCTTGACGATGGCGCCGCTGGCGGCATCGACCTCCATTTCGATCTCGTGGCCGCTTGCGTCAGTGCCTTCAACCTCCCAGATGCCGTCATCGAGCTCGACCTCCTCGATCTTCACGATGCCCTTGCCGAAGGCCATGATGCGGACATCGTCGATGCTGACGGGTTGCGCCCCGGCAGGGACGATGAGAGCGAGGCTAACGGCGATGAAGACTGGGGCGACGAAGACTGGAATGACACGCATCGAAGGCACCTTCTTATTTGGCATATCGACCGCGACGCTTGGCTCTCTGACAGGCCAGCCATCATAGGAGAAATGACCTCTTTTGCGCCAATATCTCGACCTGCTCGGCAAAGTGCGGAACAGCGGTAGCGAAAAAGGCGACCGCACCAACACCGGCACGCTCAGTATTTTCGGCCACCAGATGCGCTTCGATCTTCAGGCGGGCTTCCCGCTCGTCACCACCAAGAAGCTGCATGTGAAGTCGATCGTCCACGAGCTGCTCTGGTTCCTGCAAGGCTCGACCAATGTGCGCTATCTGAACGAGCGCGGGGTCACGATCTGGAACGAGTGGGCCGATGCGCGCGGCGATCTCGGGCCGATCTATGGCCGGCAGTGGCGCTCATGGCCGGCGCCCGACGGGCGGCATATCGATCAGATCACCAATGTCGTCGCAGGGCTGAAGCGCGACCCGGATTCGCGCCGCCACATCGTCAGCGCCTGGAATGTGGGCGAGCTGGACCAGATGGCGCTTTCTCCCTGCCACTGCCTGTTCCAGTTCTATATCGCCGACGGGCGGCTCTCCTGCCAGCTCTATCAGCGCTCGGCCGACGTCTTTCTCGGCGTGCCGTTCAACATCGCCTCTTACGCGCTGCTCACGCTGATGATGGCGCAGGTGACGGGATTGGAGCCCGGAGAGTTCGTGCATACGTTCGGCGACGCCCATCTCTATCTCACCCATCTCGACCAGGCCGACGCGCAGCTGAAACGCAACCCCCGCGCGCTCCCGCGCCTGGAGATCAATCCCGAGATCCGCTCGCTGTTCGACTTCGCCTATGAGGATTTCAAGCTTACCGGCTACGATCCGCATCCCGCGATCAACGCCAAGGTGGCGGTGTGAGCCATAAGGGGCGGGCGGCCGGGCCGATCATCGCGCTGGTGGTGGCCATGGGCGAGAACCGCGCCATCGGCAGAGGCGGGAAGCTGCCCTGGCGGCTGTCGAGCGACATGCGCTATTTCCGTGAGATCACCATGGGCAAGCCGATCATCATGGGGCGGCGCACCTTCAAATCGCTTCCCCGCGTGCTCGACGGCCGCCTCAACATCGTGCTGACCCGCCATTTGGGCTTCGTCGCTCCCGACGCCGTCATGGCCCACAGCCTGGAAGAGGGACTTGAGGCGGCCCAGCGTTCGGCGGAGCGGACCGGAGCCGAGGAGATCATGATCATCGGCGGCGAGGACGTGTTTCGCGAGGTCCTGCCGCAAGCCCGCCGCATCTATCTCACCGAGGTACACGCTTCTCCCGACGCCGACACCTGGTTCCCCACGCTCGACCCGAACCAATGGCGCGAAATATCCCGGGAGGCGCATCCGCCGGGTCCCAAGGACGACCATGCCTTCAGCTTTGTCGTGCTGGACCGCGCCCAAACATGAGACCAGCCAACATTGCGCCTCCCCGGTGAGTGCCCTATAACCCTCCGGACCTTGTCGCAGGACCGCCATTTTGATGCGGCTAGTGTTGCCGGCTAGCACCTCATAATTAGGGCGGGTCTCCGCGCTATCCCTTCACCAGACATCAGGACCGAGCTTCATCATGCCTTGGAGTAATCAGAGCGGCGGCGGCGGTTGGAAAGGCGGCGGCGGGCCTTGGGGCCCGCGCCCGAGCTCCGGCCAGCAGCCCGACCTGGAAGAGATCCTGCGCCGGAGCCAAGACCGGCTGCGCCAGGCCATGCCGGGGGGACGCATGGGCGGTTCGTTCGCGGCGCTACTCGCGGTGGTCCTGGTCGCGCTTGTGGGCTTTTTCGGCTTCACCGTGCGCGTCCAACCCGACGAGCTCGGCATCGTGCTGAGATTTGGCAAATTTGTGCGCCAGCTCCCGTCCGGCCTGAATTTCCGCTGGCCCTATCCGATCGAGCAGGTCGAGCTGCCGAAAGTGACGCGCGTCAACCGCATCGAGATCGGCATGCGCGGCTCCTCCGAGAGCCGCGACGCTTCGAGCACCATCCGCGATGTGCCCGAAGAAAGCCTGATGCTCACGGGCGACGAGAACATCGTCGATGTCGATTTCGTCGTGTTCTGGCAGATCAGCAATGCTCCGAACTTTCTGTTCAACATCCAGAACCCCGAAGGCACGGTGAAGGACGTGGCGGAAAGCGCCATGCGCGAGATTGTTGGCCAGAGCGATATCGAGCCGATCCTCACCGAGGCCAGGGCCAAGACCGAGGCTGACGCGCAGGCTCTGATGCAGAAGACCCTCGACAGCTACGGTGCCGGCGTATTGGTGGTTCAGGTGCAGCTGCAAAAAGTCGATCCGCCGGCGCAGGTCATCGACGCCTTCCGCGACGTGCAGGCGGCACGCGCCGACCAGGAGCGCCTGCAGAACGAGGCTCAGGCCTATGCCAACCGGATCATCCCCGAGGCGCGAGGAGAGGCCGAGCGCATCCTGCAAGCCGCCCAGGGTTATCGCGACCAGGTCATCGCCTTGGCCAAGGGTGAAGCCGACCGCTTCATCAGTGTCTACGATCAATACAAGCTGGCGCCCGACGTCACCCGCCAGCGCATCTTTATCGAGACCATGGAGAAGGTGCTGGGCGACACCGAGAAGGTGATCGTCGACGGCAAATCGGGCCCCGGCGTGCTGCCGTTCCTGCCACTGTCGGAATTTGCCAAGAAGCCTTCCCCCGCTCCGGAGGGCCAGCCATGAACCGCACCGCCCTCACGGTCAGCCTGGTCGTTTTAGGCCTTGCCGCCTTCGTCGCCTATTTGACGCTGTTCACCGTCAGCCAGACGCAACAGGCGCTGGTGCTCGAATTTGGCAACCCGAAACGCGTCATCACCGAACCGGGTCTGCAATACAAGATCCCGTTCATCCAGAACGTCGCGTTCTTCGACAAACGCATCCTCGACATCGACACCGCCTCGCAAGAGGTGATCGCTTCCGACCAGAAGCGGCTCGTGGTCGACGCCTTCGCCCGCTACAAGATCGTCAATCCCTTGCTGTTCTTCCAGAGCGTGGCCAACGAGCAGGGCGCCAACTCGCGGCTAGGGGCCGTTCTTGAATCCTCGCTCAGGCGTGTGCTCGGCGGCGCGAGCTTTGCGACCGTGGTGCGCGACAAGCGCGAGGAGCTGATGCGCACCATCCTCAGTCAGGTCAACAGGGAAGCCGAACCGTTTGGCATCAATGTCGTCGATGTGCGCATCAAGCGCGTCGACCTGCCGGAAGCCAACATGCAGGCGATCTACCGCCGCATGCAAACCGAGCGGCAGCGGCAGGCGGCCGAGTTCCGCGCCGAAGGCGAGGGCGCCTCGCGGCGTATACGCGGCACCGCCGACCGCGAGGTCACCGTGATCAAGGCCGACGCCACCGGCGAATCGTCGCGCATAAGGGGTAACGGCGACGCCGAGAAGAACCGTATCTTTGCCCAGGCCTTCGGTCAGGATCCGGATTTCTTCGCCTTCTACCGCTCCATGCAGGCTTACGAAGGGGCGCTCAAGCCGGGCGATACCCGGTTCCTGCTCAGCCCGGATTCGCAGTTCTTCCAATTTTTCAACAGCGCCACCGGCAAGCCCGGGCCGGGAGGCGCCTCTTCGCCTTCGGCTCCGGCCAAGCCTGCCGGCAAACCCGAGGCGCCGGCGGCGGACACCGACGACATAAGGCCCGAGCAGGGCGCTGCGGCGGGCGATGCGGCGATCCCTGAGCGCAATATCTCGGCCGGCGAGGGGCCGCCCCAGGCGCCGCAGGCGCCTTAGCGCCATGAGACGGGCGCAATACGAGATGCCGCTTGCGCAATGAGCGATCTTGCTGTCGCTTTGGGCCTCGTTCTCGTCATTGAAGGGTCATTATGGGCGCTCTCGCCCGGTCTCGGCCGCAAGTTCCTGCAAGCGACGGCGGACATGCCCGAACAGTCTTTGCGCGTGGCCGGGGCCTTGGCGGTCGCGGCGGGCGTGCTCGTCATCTGGATCGTGCGCGGCTAGCGTGATGCGAGGGCCTGACTGTATCTGCTTTCCCTTGCCGATTTCCGCTAAGATGGCGCTAGTCGAGGCGTGATCGGCAAGCGAGCCGGGAGTATTCGATCGATGCCAAAGCGCGGCGCCCTGCCTGAACCTCTTGGATTTGCGCCAAGCCTTCGGCGTTGGTGTTGCATGGCAGCCTCGTTGGTGCTGCTGCTCGGCGGTGCCCCGCTTCTGACCACGGCGAGCTTCGCGCGCGGCCCCGATTCCGTCGCCGATGTCGCCGAGGGCTTGCAGGACGCCGTCGTCAACATTTCCACCACCCAGACGCTCAAAGGGTCGGCGGAGAGCACGCCCAACGGGCCTGGGCCAAAGGGCTCGCCCTTCGAGGAGTTCTTCGACGATTTCTTCGATGACGAAGACAAAGAGGGCCTGCCGCGGAAGGTGAGTTCGCTCGGCTCGGGCTTCGTCATCGACCCGTCGGGCCTCATCGTCACCAACAATCACGTGATCGAGGGCGCCGATGAGATCATCATCAACTTCACCGACGGCACCAAGCTGAAGGTCACCAAGATCCTCGGCCACGATCCCAAGACCGACCTCGCGCTGCTCAAGGTCGAGCCCAAGAAGCCGCTCAAGGCGATCACCTTCGGCGACTCCTCCAAGATGCGGGTGGGCGACTGGGTGTTGGCGATCGGCAATCCCTTCGGGCTTGGCGGTAGCGTCACGGTCGGCGTCATCTCCGCCACCAAGCGCGACATCAATGCCGGCCCCTATGACGACTTCCTGCAGACCGACGCCGCCATCAATCGCGGCAATTCGGGCGGGCCGTTGTTCAACATGGACGGCCAGGTCATCGGCGTGAACACGGCCATCATCTCGCCGACCGGCGGCTCGATCGGCATCGGCTTCGCCGTTCCCTCCAACAGCGCGGTGCAGGTCGTCGACCAGCTCAAGCAATATGGCGAGACGCGACGCGGCTGGCTCGGCGTGCATGTGCAGAACGTCACCGAGGAGATTGCCGCGAGCCTTGGCCTGCCGGAGCCGAAAGGGGCGCTCGTCGCCAAAGTGTCGCCCGACAGCCCAGCCGCCACCGCGGGCATTCAGCCAAGCGACGTGATCCTCACATTCGACGGTGAGCCCATCGAGAATATGCGGGGGCTGCCGCGCGCCGTCGCCGCCACCGCCATCGGCAAGGCGGTCGCGGTCCAGCTGTTGCGCAAGGGCCAGACCATGGACGTGACCGTGACGGTCGGCCGCTTGCCCGAGGACGAGGAGGCCGAGGACGCGACCAAGGACGAGGAGGAGCCGGCGCCCGAGTCCGAGCGCGAAGATCTGCTCGGACTGTCGATCGCGCCGCTGACCGAGGAGCTGCGCAACCAATACGGCATCGGCAAATCCATCGAGGGCGTGGTCATTATCGAGGTGAAGCCCAATAGTCCCGCCGCGCAGAAAGACGTGAAGCCCGGCGACGTGATCGTCGAGGTGACCCAGGAGAAGGTGAAGCAGCCGCAGGACGTGAAGTCCCGGTTGCTCGCGGTCAAGAAGGCCGGGCGCCGCTCGGTGCTGCTCCTGCTTTCCGACTCCAAGGGCGAGCTCCGCTTCGTCGCCGTGCCGACGAGCTAGGCCTATCGTGAAGCCGAGAGCCGGGCGACCGAAGGCCGTTCTCATTGCTGGGCCGACCGCAAGCGGCAAGTCGGCGGCCGCGCTCGGCCTTGCGCGCAGTCTTGGCGGCACAATCATCAATGCCGACTCCATGCAGCTCTATCGCGAGCTTGCCATCCTGACGGCGCGCCCGGCGGAAGCCGATATGCCGCTTGCCCCGCACCGTCTCTACGGCAGCGTTCCGGCAGCGGAGGCCTACTCCGCCGGAAAATGGCTCGAGGATGCGGCGCGCGCGCTTCGGGAAGCGGAGGGCGAGGGGAGGGTGCCGATCCTGGTCGGCGGCACCGGCCTCTATTTCAAGGCGCTCACCGAAGGGCTTGCGCCCGTCCCCGACGTGCCCCCTGAAATCCGCAAAGCCTGGCGCGAGCAGGCGGAGAAAATCGGCGCCGAGGGACTCCATCGCGAACTTGCGGCCCGCGATCCCGTCATGGCGGCAAGGCTTCGCCCGAGCGACCCCCAGCGCATTCTGCGCGCGCTCGAAGTGATCGACGCCACCTCCGTCTCGCTCAGCGAGTGGCAGGGCGGAAGCGCGGCTCCCGTGCTCGCGCCGGAGGGCGTGCTCAAGATCGTGATCGCGCCGGAGCGCGAGCCGCTTTATGCCGGCATCGACGCGCGCTTCGACCGCATGATCGAGGAGGGCGCGCTGCAAGAGGTGCGGGCGCTGCTTGCGCTTCGCCTCGATCCCGGCCTTCCGGCGATGCGGGCGCATGGGGTGCGCGAGCTTGCCACCCATCTTGCCGGCGAATGCAGCCTCGATGCGGCGATCACAAAGTCGAAGACCGAGAGCCGCCGCTACGCCAAGCGGCAGATGACCTGGGCGCGGCGCTTCATGAAGGATTGGGACTGGTTCCCCGATGCCGGCGCCGCCATCGACGCGGTGCAGAATTCCTCCCCCTAGAAGGGGGAGGTCGGCGCACTCTGAGTGCGCCGGGTGGGGGTCGGGACTTGCTGATCGTTACCTCCTCCCCGACCCTCCCCCTTGCAGGGGGAGGGAGTCTTACACCGTGACTTGCGTGCCGATCTCCACCACGCGGTCGGTGGGCAGCTGGAAATAGCTCGAAGCGTCGTCGGCGTTATGGGCGAGGAAGATATAGAGCCCGTCCTGCCATCCCGGCATGCCCGAGCGCGGGTCTGGCCTCACCGAGCGGCGCGACAGGAAGAACGAGGTCGACATGATGTCGAATTGCCAGCCCTGCTTGCGGGCGATCGCCAAGGCCTTGGGCACGTTCGGCCTCTCCATGAAGCCGAAATGCAGAATGAGGCGCATGAATTTGTCGCTGATCGTTTCGATCTGAACGCGATCCTTGAGCGTAACGCGCGGGATGTCCTCGTTGACGATGGTCAGGATCACGTTGTGCTCATGCAGCACCTTGTTGTGCTTGAGATTGTGCAGCAGCGCGGTCGGCGCGAAATCGGGATCGCTGGTAAGGAACACGGCCGTGCCGGGAACGATATGCGGCGGCTTGGCTTCGAGGCTCTTGATCAGCGGCTCGAACGGCACCTCGACGCGGCGGGTCTTTAGCGCGAGCAGGCGCGTGCCGAGGCGCCACGTATACATCATAATCACCAGCGCCGCGCCCACCAGGACCGGCAGCCAGGCGCCTTCGACGATTTCCAGCGTGCTCGCGAGCACGAAACTCGAATCCATCACGAAGAGCGGGATCATCAAGGCAAGAGCGGCCCAGAGCGGCCAGCGCCATAGCTTCCAGATGACGATGAAGCCGAGGAGTCCGGCGGTCCACGCGGTGGTCGCCACGGCGAGCACGTAAGCCGCGGCGAGTTCGCTCGATGAGCGGAACATGAACACCAAGAGGAGCACGCCGGTCAGCAGGAGCCAGTTCACCCGCGGCATGTAGATCTGTCCGGCCAGCGCTTCCGAGGTGTGGCGCACTTCCATACGGGGCAGAAAGCCGAGCTGCATCGCCTGGCGGGTGATGGAATAGGCCCCGGTGATGACCGCCTGGCTCGCGATCGCCGTGGCCGCGGTGGCAAGAGCGACCATCGGATAGAGCGCCCAATCGGGATAGAGCAAATAGAACGGGTTTTCGATCGTCTCGGGCCGCGCCAGCAACAACGCGCCCTGGCCGAAATAATTGAGCAGCAGCGCCGGCAGCACGAGATAGAACCAGGCGGTTTGGATCGGCCTTCTGCCGAAATGGCCGAGGTCGTTGTAGAGCGCCTCCGAGCCCGTCACCACGAGGAACACCGATCCGAGCGTGAGCAGTCCGATGATACCGTTGTGGAACAGGAAGCCGATGCCGTAGGCCGGGTTGATGGCGGCCAGTACGCTCGGATTGGCTACGATCTCCGCGCCGCCGGCGATGGCGATGGCGATGAACCAGATGATGGTGATCGGCGCGAAGAGGACCGAGATGCTCGCCGTGCCGCGCGATTGTACCGAGAACAACGCGACAAGAATGACCACCGTCAGCGGCAACACATAAGGCTGGAAGGCCCGCGTGGCGATCGTCAGACCTTCGACCGCCGACAGCACCGAGAGCGCCGGCGTGATCAAGGTCGAGCCGTAGAACATCGACGCCCCGACGATGCCGAGCGCGAGCACGAATGGCGTGCGCCGTCCGAGCGCTCTGAAGGCGAGCGCCGTCAATGCCAGCGTGCCGCCTTCGCCGTTATTATCGGCGCGTAAGAGGATCACCACATATTTCAAGGTGACCACGAAGAGGAGCGACCAGAAGATGAGCGACAGCACGCCGTAGATGGCGGCTTCCGTGACCAGGCCCGCCGCGCCTCCGGCAGCGAGCACCGCTTCGCGCAAGGCATAGAGAGGGCTCGTGCCGATATCGCCATAGACGACACCGATCGAGCCGAAGGTCAGCGCCCAGAACGCGCGCGGAGAGAGCGGCAGGGCGTCAGGGCCGTTGGCGGCAGGAATTTCGGAGCGGGGGGCCTGCGGCATTTATCTCGAAAATGAGAAGGCGTTGGAAGATATCGCGTTAACGCCGATCGCAGCGCCGCGGTGCCTCGAAGCGCGTAGGCACATAGGCGGAGCGGAGCGGCTTGTCCAGGCCCGGCGGTCGGCGGAACGCCCCCATTGGAAGAATCAGGGAGCGGAACGAGCAACAAAACTCTGCTTTCCGTCTCCATTCGGTAATTTCAGACAAGGAAATGCCGACGAGAGTTGTCATTCATTCGCCTTTGCCGTTGACCCTCTATCTTTCAGGCCCTAGGGTGCGCGCCTTATTTAGACTTTTCCGCTATTCCTCGACGATCGGCCCGGCTTCGCGGACCTTGAGCCGCGGCCCGGTTTTGCCAGTGAGACGAAGATGTCGCGTACAATGACCGGCGCCCAGATGGTGCTTCAGGCTCTCGCCGATCAGGGCGTGGAGCATATTTTCGGCTATCCGGGCGGCGCCGTCCTGCCGATCTATGACGAGCTGTTCCAGCAGGATCGCATCAAGCACATCCTGGTGCGCCACGAGCAGGGGGCGGTGCACGCGGCGGAAGGTTATGCGCGCTCGACCGGCAAGGTCGGCTGCGTGCTGGTCACCTCGGGTCCGGGCGCGACCAACGCCGTGACGGGCTTAACCGATGCGCTGATGGATTCGATTCCCATCGTCTGCATCACCGGCCAGGTGCCGACGCATCTGATCGGCAACGATGCCTTCCAGGAATGCGACACGGTCGGCATCACCCGTCCCTGCACCAAGCACAATTATCTCGTCAAGGACGTGAACGCCCTCTCGCGCGTCCTGCACGAGGCGTTCTATGTCGCGCGCACCGGCCGTCCCGGGCCGGTCGTCGTCGACATCCCCAAGGACATCCAGTTCGCCAAGGGCGAGTATACGGGACTCACCAACTCTCAGCACAAGAGCTACAACCCGCAAACCGAAGGCGACGCGCGCGCGGTCGCGGCTGCCGTCGAGCTGATGGCGAACGCCAAGCGTCCGCTGTTCTATACCGGCGGCGGCATCATCAATTCGGGGCCGGTGGCGAGCGAGCGCTTGCGCGAGTTGGTGCGCATGACCGGCTTCCCCATCACCTCGACCTTGATGGGGCTCGGCGCCTACCCGGCTTCCGACAGGCAATGGCTCGGCATGCTCGGCATGCATGGCACCTACGAAGCCAACAACGCCATGCACGATTGCGACGTGATGATCTGCATCGGCGCCAGATTCGACGACCGCATCACCGGGCGGGTCGATGCCTTCTCGCCGGGCTCGAAGAAGATCCATGTCGACATCGACCGCTCCTCGATCAACAAGAACATCAGGGTCGACATCCCCATCGTCGGCGACTGCGCCCGTGTGCTGCAGCAGATGATCGACGCCTGGAACGCCAAAAAGCCGAAGCTCGACAAGCCTGCGCTGAAGAGCTGGTGGGGCGAGATTGATCGTTGGCGCGCGCGGAACTGCCTCCACTACAAGAAGCGCGACGACGTGATCATGCCGCAATACGCTATTCAGCGCCTCTACGCGCTGACTCGCGGCCACGATGTCTACATCACCACCGAGGTCGGCCAGCACCAGATGTGGGCGGCGCAATTCTTCAAGTTCGAGGAGCCGAACCGCTGGATGACCTCAGGCGGACTCGGCACGATGGGCTATGGCCTGCCGGCAGCCGTCGGCGTGCAGATGGCGCATCCGGACAGCCTCGTCATCGACATCGCCGGCGAAGCCTCCGTCTTGATGACCATGCAGGAGATGTCGACGGCGGCGCAATACGACCTGCCCATCAAGATCTTCATCCTGAACAACGAATATATGGGCATGGTGCGCCAGTGGCAGGAATTGTTGCATGGCGGCCGCTACTCGCATTCCTACACCGCGGCGCTGCCCGATTTCGTCAAGCTCGCCGAGGCCTATCAGGGGGTCGGCATCAGAGCCGAGAAGCCGTCCGAGCTCGATGACAAGATCCGCGAGATGATTGCAGTCAAGAAGCCAGTGATCTTCGACTGCCGGGTCGACAAGCATGCCAATTGCTTCCCCATGATCCCGAGCGGGGAGGCGCATAACCACATGCTGATGGGCGACGATCTGACCGAAGAGGATCTCGAGAACGCCATCACCGAGGAAGGCAAGGTGATGGTGTAGGGAGGTTGCCGGTGCTCGGCACACCTTCCTCGACACGCTTGTCCGAATCTCCGATCTTCTGCACAACGCCCCGACGAAAGCGATCCGAATGACCGCCGGCACCCGCACATTACTGAGCTTCCTGCTTGGCCTCAGGGCCATCATGCTGATCGGCTCGGCTGGCGCCATGGTCGGCGCGCTGCTCATGTTCCTCCAGGGTGGCTTCTATCTGCACGAGGCCTGGCACACGCTGTTGACGCCGGGCGAGGCCTCCGAGCGGCAGGTCACGGTTCCCGTGCTCGAGGCGGTCGACGCCTTCCTGTTCGGCATCGTTCTCGTGATCTTCGCTTACGGCATCGCCATCGGCTTCGTCTTCACTTTGCCCGAAGCCGTCGGCCGGTCGCTGCCGAACTGGATGAAGATCGAGGGCGTCAGCCAGCTCAAGGGGATTCTGTCCGAGGTCGTCATCGTTGTCCTGATCGTGATCTTCGCTCGCGTCGTGGTCGAGGCGAACGGCCACATGCAATGGTCCATGCTGGTGCTGCCGGCCTCGATCCTGATGATCGCCATCGCGCTGCGCATGATCGAGCTTGCCGGCGGGAAGGGCGGCCCGGACTCCGGCGGCTCGGGAGGAGAGCATTGATGGCACAGCCAGGATCGGCCTATTCGCTGGAAAAGCGCGAGGAGAAAAGCGAGAGCCACACGCTGACCGTGCTCGTCGACAACGAGCCGGGCGTGCTGGCGCGCGTCATCGGGCTCTTCTCCGGCCGCGGCTACAATATCGACTCGCTGACCGTGTCGGAGACCGAGCACGAGGCGCATCTGTCGCGCATCACCATCGTCACCTCGGGCCCTCCGATGGTGATCGAGCAGATACAGCATCAGCTGGAGCGGCTGGTGCCGATTCACAGCGTCACCGATCTGACCGTGCTGGGCAACCCGCTCGAGCGCGAACTGGCCATGATCAAAGTTGCCGGCAAGGGCGCCAAGCACGCCGCGGCGAAAAAGCTGGCCGAGGCCTTCGAAGCGCACATCATCGACGAATCGGCGGAGCATTTCGTCTTCGAGATTACCGGCGAGCAATCCAGGATCGAGCAGTTCATCGCCAAGCTTCAGCCGCTCGGCCTGGTCGAGGTCGCCCGCACCGGCCTTGCCGCCATCTCCCGCGGGGCGGAGCGGATGTAGGACCCTTGCCGGGATGCCGCTTCGGATATACTTCGGATATACATTGTATATCCAGAAAGGTCTGGATGCCATGAAAGTCAAAATCGCCAAATGGGGCAACAGCCTTGCTGTCCGGTTGCCGAAGCGGCTTGCCGAAGAGCTCGGTCTTCGCGCGGGCAATTCGGTCGACTTGCAAAAGCGAGGCTCGACTCTCGCCATGGAGACAGCGACCGCACCCAAGATTCCTCATTATCGCCTCGAGGATCTGCTCGCCCAGATCAAGCCAGGCACCGAGCCGCCTCCATTGCTCGACTGGGGACCGGACGTCGGCGCCGAAATCCTCCCCGAGGACGAGTATTCGCGTGGAGAGATAACGCCAGAAAATATCCACGAGAAGCATGCAGCCCGACGCCGATGATATCGCCTGGGTCGAGTTTGATCCAATCCGAGGAACCGAACAGGCGGGGCGTCGGCCAGCCCTTCTTATCACCAATCGCGCCTATCACGAGTTGACCGTCCGTGCTGTTGTCTGTCCCATCACAAAAACCGGACGCGCATGGCCATTCTACGTGGCCATCCCTCTGACGTGTGAAACGCGGGGTTTTGTCCTTGTCGATCAGGTGCGCGCGATCGACCGCTCGCAACGTATGTTCGACATCATTGAGACGGTGTCCCCAGACTTTCTTGCTGAAATTCGCGGCCATTTAGCTGCGTTGCTTGGCATTTCAATAGTTCAGGGCTGAGAGCAGCGGCCCGCAACCCCTTGCAAATCCGCTCCCCGGGCGGCACAACACGGGCCGAATAGCACCAGTCGTCTAAAGGGCAGGGAACAGTCGCAATGCGCGTTTATTACGATCGGGATGCCGATCTCAATCTGATCAAAGGCAAGAAGGTCGCCATCATCGGCTATGGCAGCCAGGGCCATGCGCATGCGCTGAATCTCAAGGATTCAGGCGTGAAGGACGTGGCCGTGGGCTTGCGCGCGGGCTCGCCCTCCGCCGCCAAGGCGCAAGCCGCCGGTCTCAAGGTCATGAACGTGCCCGAGGCCGCCAAATGGGCCGACGTGGTGATGATGCTGACCCCCGACGAGCTCCAGTCCGAGATCTGGCAGCGGGATCTGAAGCCCAACATGAAGCAGGGCTCGGCGCTGTTCTTCGCCCACGGCCTCAACATCCATTTCAACCTGATCGAGCCGCGCCCCGACATGGATATCTGCATGGTCGCGCCCAAGGGACCGGGCCATACCGTGCGCGCCGAATATGCCCGCGGCGCCGGCGTGCCCTGCCTGATGGCCATCGCCCAGGACAAGACAGGCAACGCGCACGACCTCACGCTGTCTTATGCGGCGGCCATCGGCGGCGGCCGCGCCGGCATCATCGAGACGAGCTTCCGCGAGGAATGCGAGAGCGATTTGTTTGGCGAGCAGGCGGTCTTGTGCGGCGGTCTGGTCGAGCTGATGCGGAACGGCTACGAGACGCTGGTCGAGGCGGGCTACGCGCCGGAGATGGCCTATTTCGAATGCGTGCACGAGGTGAAGCTGATCGTCGACCTCATCTATGAGGGCGGCATCGCCAATATGAACTACTCGGTCTCCAACACCGCCGAATATGGCGAATATGTCTCGGGCCCGCGCGTGGTGGGCAAGGCGAGCAAGGAGGCGATGAAGCAGATCCTCGACGACATCCAGTCCGGCAAGTTCGTCAAGGATTGGATGCTGGAGAACCGCGTCAACCAGACGAGCTTCAAGGCGATGCGCGCGAAATGCGACAGCCACGACATGGAGGTCGTGGGCAAGCGCTTGCGCGACATGATGCCGTGGATTGCCGAGCGCAAGATGGTCGACAAGAGCAAGAACTAGTCGTGCTGATCGTGCGCTACGCCAAGATCGTAATGAGCCTCGTGCTGGCGTCCTTCTGCCTGCTCGTCACCTTCGACAACATCACCGACTACGCCACGAACTATCTCTTCGTCGAGCATGTGCTCAGCATGGACACGACCTTTCACGGCAATGCGCTGATGTACCGCTCGATCGACAGCCCCGTGCTGTGGCAGATCGCTTACGCGGGGATCATCCCCGCCGAGGGCGCGACCGGCGCCCTGTTTCTCGCCGGGGCCGTTCGCCTGTTTCAGGCGCGCAACGCGCCGGCCGCGGTGTTCAACGAGGCCAGGGCCTTGACGATCGCCGCCTGCGTGCTCGCCTTCCTCGTCTGGTTCCTCGGCTTCATGGTGGTTGCCGGCGAATGGTTCGCCATGTGGCAGTCCGCGACGTGGAACGGCCAGGAGGGCGCCTTCCGCTTCTACACGGCGGTGCTCGCCGTGCTGATCTTCGTCAATCAGCCCGACGGCGACCTCAGCGCCGCCCCCAAGCGCCGCCGCACCGACAAGAAGAAGGCGTAGCGGCGAGTGGAGCCGCCGACGGGACAGCCAAGCCATGGCACCGCCGCTCCTCTTTCTTAAGGACATCGGTCTGACCTTCGGCGGCACGCCCCTGCTCGCCGGCGCGGACCTGTCGATCGGCCCGTTCGAGCGGCTGTGTCTGGTGGGCCGCAACGGCTCGGGCAAGTCGACCCTGCTCAAGATCGCCGCGGGAATGATCGAGCCTGATACCGGCACCCGTTTCGTGCAACCCTCGGTGACCATCCGCTATCTGCCGCAAAGCCCTGATCTGTCCGGCTTCGCGACCACGTCCGCCTTCGTCGAGGCCGGGCTCGCGCCGGGCGACGATCCCCACCGCGCGCGCTATCTCCTGGAAAGCCTCGGACTGACCGGCGCGGAAGACCCCGCGCATCTGTCGGGCGGCGAAAGCCGGCGTGCTGCGCTCGCCCGCGTGCTGGCCCCTGAGCCCGACATTCTCCTGCTCGACGAGCCCACCAACCATCTCGACGTCGTCGCCATCGAGGGCTTGGAGGCGGTGCTCAAGACCATGCGCTCGGCCATGGTCCTGATCAGCCACGACCGGCGCTTCCTGGAAAACCTTTCGCAAGCGACGCTCTGGCTAGACCGCGGCACCACGCGCCGGCTGGACAAGGGCTTCGCCGCCTTCGAGGTCTGGCGCGACGCCATCCTGGAGGCCGAGGAGATCGAACGCCACAAGCTCGACCGCCGCATCGTGCAGGAGGAGCATTGGCTCCGCTATGGGGTGAGCGCCAGGCGCAAGCGCAACCAGCGCCGCCTCGAAGATCTGATCGGGCTTCGCGGCGACCGCAAGCAGGCGATCGCTGCCCGCGCTTCCGGCGACGTGAAGCTCACGGTGCAGGACGCCAAGGAGGCGGGCAAGAAAGTCATCGAGGCGCGGCGCGTCACCAAATCCTATGGCGACCTCACTCTGGTCCGTGACTTCAGCATCAAGATCGCCCGGGGCGACCGGGTCGGCATCGTGGGTCCGAACGGCGCGGGCAAGACGACGCTCATCAATCTGCTCACCGGCGCGCTTGCTCCCGACACCGGCAGCGTGCATCTCGGCACCAATCTCGAAATCGCTACGCTGGACCAGCGGCGCGAAAGTCTCGACCCCGAGGCGTCGGTCGCCGCCACGCTTACCGGCGGCAGCAGCGATTCGGTGATCATCGGCGGGGAGTCCCGCCACGTCATCTCCTACATGAAGGATTTTCTGTTCAAGCCGGAACAGGCGCGCACCCCGGTCAAGGCGTTGTCGGGCGGCGAGCGGGGGAGACTGATCCTGGCCGTGGCGCTGGCCCGTCCCTCCAACCTGCTGGTGCTGGACGAGCCCACCAACGATCTCGACCTGGAAACGCTCGACCTCCTCCAGGAGATGCTCGCGAGCTATCCGGGAACGCTCCTCCTGGTCAGCCACGACCGCGACTTCCTCGACCGCACCGTCACCTCGGTGCTCGCGTCAGAGGGAGACGGGCGATGGATCGAATATGCGGGCGGCTATTCCGACATGGTGGCGCAGCGCGGGGCGGGCGTGAGCGCGCCGTCGCGCATCAAGCCGCCGGCGCCGAAAGCGGCGCGACCGGCGTCTTCGGCGCGCCGCGCCGCTTCGGAGCCGCGCAAGCGCCTCAGTCCCACCGAGCAACATGCTTTGAGGACCGCGCCCGCCCGCATCGCGGCCATTTACGAGGAGATCCGCCGGCTGGAGCATCTGCTCGCCGACAGCGGCTTCTATGCAAGCGACCGCGAGGGCTTTGCCGCGACGGGAGCCAAGCTCGCAGCGGCCCAAGCCGAGCTCGTTGCGGCGGAGGAAGAATGGCTCCGGCTCGAATTGTTGCGCGAAGAAGTTCAAGGGGCCTAGCACAGGTGGTCAAGCCGGCCGGCTTAACCCGGCAAGCAAGGATGTCTCGCATGACGGACCGCAGCGAGATTGAAACGCTGGTCCGGGGGCTTTGCGCCGCCCGGGTTGCAGGCGACATGGACGTGCTTCGGCGCGGCTACGCCGACCACGCCACGTTCAGGATCGTAGGCTCTCCCGCGTGGGGCGCGCTGACTGCGCCCCTGAGCGGTCATGCCAAGATCATGGCCCGGTTCGAGTCCATGATCGCCAATTTTGCGCTCAGCGACTTCGCCATTCTCGATCTGTTCGTCGATGGCAACAAGGCTGCCGTCCGCTGGCGAGCGACCGTGCACCGTGCGGAGACCAAAGATGAGTCCACCACCGAGATCGCTCAATTCCTGGACGTCGAGAATGGCCAGGTGATCTCTTTGGTCGAGTTCCTCGACACGGCGCTGGCCATGCAGGTCCTGGACGGCAAATAGGGCGTGGAACCGGCTTATCCCCGCCCCCCAACCTCCGTTACACTAACCCCACCTCGTCCGCTTGAGGGGCGTTCTCATGAGGCGTCGTGAGGCGGGACGGGGTGCGGTGCCCGCGGGTCTGGTTCGCAAGCCAGGCACTCGGGCGGCGCCGGAGCTCCGCCCGGGTCCACTACGAGGCCTTGCCAGGAGCTGGCTGACGACCGTGAGGTCTACATCAAACGCGATCCGTCCCTCTCTCGCGGAGAGAGGATCAGAATAAAAAGAAGAGACGGGCCAGCGGGACACTTACGGCGAAAGCGCGGCCCGGCGTTGTCAAATCGCCGCAAGTGCTCATGTTGCGCTATCGCTTCGCTACATGAGCGCGTATGGCGCGCCGGAAGGCGCCCGCGCGGTCCTCGCCAGGATCGCGACACCATAGGTTTGCGTCTTTCGGCGCGCCATCCCCTCACTTGCGAGGGGCAGATCAGCAAACCCCGGACGCCTGAACGCGTCGCGGCAAGGAGAACGCATGTCTCATCCCCCTCACCCTTTCCGCCATGCGACTTGCGAGCTTCGCCGCAAGATCGCGGCGGAAAAGCCCTCTCCCCGCAGGGGCGAGGAGAAACTTGTGGCGTCGCAGCGAGTCTCAATCCTCTCCCCTTGGGGGAGAGGACGGCGAGCGTCTAACCGCTCGCCGGGTGAGAGGGACCGAGCCTGGTTGCTGGTGTTGCTTTGGGCAGCTTAGCCTGCACACTTGCCCTGGGTCGGGCTTCGCACTATTTTCGGAAGGAGAACAGGTGATCCATGCAGCGTTTGAACAGGCAGATTGGGATGAAGGCGGGCGCGATTTCGCGTATCCCGGCCGCGCCCGCCTGCGCGCTGCGTCTTGCCAGCCTCGTCCTTAGACGCCCCTGAGCTCCGGCGGTCTCGCTTAAAGCGAGGCGGGCGTTCAGGGGATGGCAATCTAAACCCGAGACAATTCAAGCGGCTTGCCAGTCATGCTAGACTGGCGCCCAAGCTTAAGGACGAGACCGATGGAGTCCAACCAGGATAACGCCCCTAAGGCGGAACGGCGCGCGGACAGCGACCGCGTCGTCATTTTCGACACGACCTTGCGCGACGGCGAGCAATGCCCCGGCGCCACCATGACCTTCGACGAGAAGCTCGAAGTGGCCGAGCTCCTCGACGAGATGGGTGTCGACATCATCGAGGCGGGTTTCCCGATCGCTTCGGAAGGGGATTTCAACAGCGTCCAGGAGATCTCCCGCCGCGCCAAGACTGCGGTGATCTGCGGGCTGGCGCGCGCGCAGTTCAAGGACATCGACCGTTGCGCGGAGGCGATCAAGCCTGCGGTGCGGGGGCGTATCCACACTTTCATCGGCACCTCGCCGCTGCATCGCAAATATCAGATGGGGATCGACGAGAAGGAAGTGCTGGAGCGGGTCACGGCCTCGGTCACGCGCGCGCGAAGCTATACCGACGATGTCGAATGGTCGGCGATGGACGCGACGCGCACCGAGCATGACTTCCTCTGCCGCTGCGTCGAGGCCGCCATCAAGGCAGGCGCCACCACCGTCAACATTCCGGACACCGTCGGCTACGCCACGCCCGACGAGTTCGCGAGCCTCATCCGCA
>JALHTP010000492.1 GCA_022865725.1 Methyloceanibacter sp.
ATCAGCCCGTCGGTGAACTCCTTGGACAGATCGTCGAACACCTTGTCGCGCGGCGGCGGGACATCTTCGAGCAGCTGCTCCATCAGCTCATCGTCGTAGTCGGCGAGCTTCTCCAGCATGGAGAAGCGCGCTTCCTTCTCCAGCGGCGCGAGGGCGTCGGGAATCGCCATCACCTCGCTCGGCGCATGCTCGCGATAGACATAAGCGCGCTCGAGCGCGAGATCGATGAAGCCGGTGACGATGTCGTTCTCCCAGATGGGGAGCTGCCGCAGCACCAGCGGCTTGGTACTGGCGGGCTGGAGCATCGGCACGATGTCGCGCACCCGCGCCTCGGCCTTGTCGATCTTGTTGATGAAGAGGAAATGCGGGATGCCGCGATCCTCGAGCTGCTTGAGGATGAGCTGAAGCGCCGGCACCTTCTTCTCGTCCGGCTCGCACACCACGACGGCGGCGTCGCAGGCGGTGAGCGCGTGTGCCGCATCGGCCTGGAACTCGATCGAGCCTGGGCAATCGAGGAAGGTGAAATTATCGCCGAGGAACTCGACGGTCGCCGCATTGAGCTCGACGCTCATGCCGTGATGGCGCGCCTCTTCCGAGGAATCGCCCGCGGTATTCCCGTCGGCCATCGCGCCCTGGCGGGTGATGGCGCCGGTGCGCGCCAGAATGGCTTCGAGAAGTGTCGTCTTGCCGCTGAGATAGGGGCCAACCAGTGCGATGCAGCGGGCGCTGCGGGCTGGCTGGCCCTGCGCTTGGCCCATGGACTCCTCCCTTGGCGGTTATGACCGCGGGAAGGCTCCTGACGCACCCACCCGCGCAAGCCTTAGTGACGGCTATCGTGTCAAGAGGAACGGCCTCTGGCAAGGGGGGTGCGTGGCATCCTCGTCGGCCCTGATTGGGCCCGCCAGGCCGTCCCCTACAGAACCAGAGCGGCAGCCAGACCTGCGGCAAGCGTCGCCGAGGTGGCGATGAGGAGCGGTCTGCCGAGAGCGGAGCCCGCAATCACGAAGACCATCGCGCATTTCACGATCGTATTGGTGAGCGCCGCGATCACGATGGCGATCACGGAGACGCGCGCATCGCCGCCCTTGGCGAATTCCGACATCGAGAGCGTGATGGCATCGACATCGGTGAGACCGGCGGCGGCCGCCACCGCATAGAGCCCGGCTGGTGGAAAATGCTCCTGCACGATCTTCACCGCGAACAGGACCACGGCAAAAAGCGCCGCGAACTTCGCCGCTTCCGTCAGGCTAAACGGGTTCTGCACGTTCAGATCGCCTTTAGCGGCGGTGCCGTCGATCCTGCCGCCGCGAAAATAGAGAACCGCCGCGAAGCCGCCAGCGACAGCGGCCATCACCGCGAACGGCACGAGCACATGCGCCAGCAGCGCCCGGTTCACCACCGCCACCAGCACGATGACCCGCACGAACATGACGGCCCAGGCGAGCAGGATACCGCAAGTGAGCGCCGCCGCTTCTTGCGGGTTGTCGCGGCCCTCCTTGGCGAAGGACAAAGTGACCGCGGTCGAGGAGACCAGACCACCGGTCAATCCGGTGAGCGCCGCGCCCCGCGCCGGCCCGAGCATCCGCGTCAGCACATAGCCGACGAGCGACAGGCTCGAGATCAGGATCACGAGCAGCCACAAAGAATAAGGATTGAGCGCGCCCCACGGGTCGATGGGCTCATTGGGAAGCAGCGGCAGCGCGATGAAGGTCGCGATCAGCAGCCGCAAACCCGCATAGACGTCGTCCCAGCCGAGCTTGCTCACGAAGCCGTGCAGCGGCTGCTTATAAGCGAGCACCGCAGCCGTGACGACACCGAGCCCTATCGCCAGCGCATGATCGCCGAGCATGACCATGGCGCCCAGCAAAAAGACGACGATCGCGGCGACCTCGGTGGTGAGGCCGGTGGACTCAGGATCTGCCCGAGCGGCAACCAAATAGCCTGCGACCACGCAGGCGCCGACGATGAGGAGCGCGACCGCCAAGATCCAAGGTGAAGATGCGCTGCGCGAAAGCCAAGCCGCCGCGGCCCCGAGCAGTGCCAGCAGAGTGAAGGTCCGCAAGCCCGCGGTGCCGCTCGTCTCTTTCTCTTCGGCTTTGCGCTTCTCGCGCTCGATGCCGACCAGAGCGCCGAGCAGAGCGGCCGTGGCGAAGTCGAGCGCAAGGTCGAGAAGCTGCCGATACTCCATCGATTCGATC
>JALHTP010000493.1 GCA_022865725.1 Methyloceanibacter sp.
GGTCGGCCGGCTCGTCAAGCTCGGGCCGACCGTCGATACCATCCTCTCGCGCCATGCTTACCCCGATTCCGTGTCGCAGCTTCTCGGCGAGGCCGTGGCGCTGACCGCTTTGCTCGGCGCCGCGCTCAAATTCGAGGGCAAATTCATCCTCCAGGCCTCGACCGACGGTCCGGTCGATCTCCTCGTCGCCGATTATCAGGTGCCGGGAGGCTTGCGCGGCTATGCGCGCTTCTCACCAGAGCGGATCGCCGCTCTCCCCCCTGACGGGCGGCTGCTCGGCGAGGGCCATCTCGCCATGACCATCGACCGCGGGCTGGGGACCGAGCGCTATCAGGGCGTGGTGCCACTCGAAGGCGAAAGCCTGACCGAGGCCGCCGACACCTATTTCCGCCAGTCGGAGCAGCTCCCCACCTTCATCAAGCTCGCCGTGGCGCGGCATTATCGGGCCGGCAGCGCAGGGGTGCGGCCCTGGACCTGGCGCGCCGGAGGGCTGCTCGTGCAGAAGCTCACCCGCGAGGGCGGCCGGTCGGTGGCGAGGGAGGCTGCCTTCGCCGAGGAGGATTGGACCCGCGCGAAGGCGCTGGCCGAGACGGTCGAGGATCACGAGCTGCTCGATCCCACGCTGCCGCCCGACCGGCTGCTCTACCGCCTGTTCCACGAGGAGCAGGTGCGCGCTTTTCGCGCCATTCCGCTGGAAAGCTATTGCAGTTGCTCGCGGGAGCGCGTCGAGGAGCTGCTGAGGCGCTTCTCGGCGGAGGAGCTGGTGGACATGGTGGTCGACGGCGAGGTCTGGGTGACCTGCGAGTTCTGCAACAGCCGCTACCAGTTCGACCCCGCCTCCTTCGCCAACGCTTAATCGGCAGTTGCGCGATCTCCGATCTTGTCATCGCCCGGCTTGACCGGGCGATCCAGTAATCACCGGCAGGAGTTTCATCGCAAAGACAGAGAGTACTGGATGCCCGCCTTCGCGGGCATGACAATCAGAGTGGCGGCTAAGCGCTGAGCGTGCCCGCCAGTCCTTCGAGAAAGGCCATGCAGGCATCGAGCTGCGCGACGCTCACATATTCGTCGGCCGCGTGGGCTTGGGCGATATCGCCCGGTCCGCAGATCACCGACGGGCAGCCCGCCTGCTCGAACAGCCCGGCCTCGGTCGTATAGGACACGGCGTGCGTCGCTGCAGCGCTCGTAAGTTGAAGCGCAAGCGCGACCGCTTCCGATGCGGGCGCCGCCACGAAGGCCGGGACCGAACCTTGCGTCTCGGTGTCGACCGCGGCCTCTTGCGTCACCTGCCGCATCCTCGGCAACAGCGCCGTCTTGGCGAAGGCGGCCAGGTCGCGCGGCACCTCGGCGGGGGGCGCCGACGGTAGGCTCCGCACCTGCCACTGAAACTCGCATGTCTTGGGCACGATGTTCGGCGCGGTGCCGCCATTGATGGTGCCGACCGACACGGTGGAGAAGGGCGGCTCGAAGCGCGGGTCGTTCTGCTTCGCCGCGATATCGGCGCCGAGGCGCTCGAGCTCGCCGACCAGCGACGCCGCGGCGGCGATGGCATTGACCCCAAGCTCAGGCATGCTCGAATGCGCCTCGCGGCCGGTGACGCGCGTGCGGTAGGAATCGATCCGCTTATGCGCGTCGATCACCTTCATGCTGGTCGGCTCGCCGACGATGATGGCGCGGGGCTGCGGCAGATCGTGGCCGAGCCGCGCGATCAGTGGCCTGACCCCCGTGCAACCGACCTCCTCGTCATAGGAGATGAGGATATGCACCGGCTCCTTCAGTGCGCGCGCCTTGAACAGCGGCACCGAGGCGAGCACGCAGGCGAGAAAGCCTTTCATGTCGCAGGTGCCGCGGCCATAGAGCTTGCCGTCGCGCAGCGTGAGGGTGAAGGGATCGCTGGTCCAGCGCTGGCCTTCCACCGGCACGCAATCGCTATGGCCGGAGAGTCCTATGCCGCTCTTGCCGCGACCCTCGGGGCCGATGCTGGCGAACAGATCGGCCTTGGTGCCGTCAGGCGAGGGGATTCGCGTCGAGGCGATGCCGTGGCGCTTGAGATGATCCTCGACAAAGGCGATCAGGGCGAGATTCGACTTGGCGCTCGTCGTGTCGAAACCGACAAGCGCCGCAAGCAGCTCTCTTACGGTGGACGTTTCTGAGGACAACAGAGGTTTCCTTGTCGTCTCTCGCCTCACGCGGAGCGGAAACGCTCCGCCGACCTGGCGCGGGCCTTCACGGCCTCGACCTCGCGGTCGCGGGGCGGGGAATGGGTGACAAGCGAATCGATCAGCTCACGCGCCGCCGCGGAGACCTTGCCGACCGCGCGATCGAAAGCGGCCTGATTGGCCGCGGACGGCCGGGTGAAGCCGCTCAGCTTCCGCACGAATTGCA
>JALHTP010000494.1 GCA_022865725.1 Methyloceanibacter sp.
CATTTGGCCATCGGGTGGTACTCCGCTTGCGCGACCGCGCCCCATGCACGGTGCTTCCACCACCTGAAGCCCCGCAACTGGGCGAGGCGCTGTCGCGGCCGCTGGCCCGACGCCTTATCGGCCACCAACGACGTCAGCATGAACGCTTCCTTCGTCGTAGAAGTCCAGTCGAATGAGTGATCAAGCAGCGCCACGCCTGGGCGCCTAAATCAAGCATGTGCGGCAGAGGTGAACCGAACTGAGGCGAGTGGCAGTTCCGGTGGGCAGGAAATTTTCTCAGGGGCCCAGTTTGGCGATTGAAGCGCGAAATTCTGTCGAGTTTTCAAAGGCAAAATTTCTCTGACCGAACCGCGAGTTCGAATCCCACTTGGTCCGCCAATTCCCCAGCCGTGGACATGTCCCAAAATAGCGGCGCAATGCAAATGCGCTGCAAACGATTCTTCCGACTAAGAAGCTAGTGGAGTGACGCATTTGGAGGATTCCCGAATGCGGTGGTTTGGTTCAAGCTCTCGATATGAGAGCAGGCATCATCGTCGAAGTCACTTCCGAGGATCGCGGCCGTCTGGAGCTGATCGTCGGGGATCGCAACACACCACAGAAGCATGCTGCGCGCGCTCGCGTGATCCTGGCCACCGCCGAGGGCTGCGGAACGCTGGAGATCATTCGTCGCTCCGGCCTTTCGAAGCCGGTCGTCTGGCGCTGGCAGGAGCGCTTCATGCAGGAAGGCGTGGACGGGCTCTTGCGCGATAAGACGCGCCCGCCAGGCAAATCGCCGCTGCCGGCCGAGACGGTCAAGCGCGTCGTCGATCTCACGTTGGCGCCGCCGCCCGGCGAGAGGACCCACTGGACGGGTCGAGGCATGGCGAAGGCAGTCGGCGTGAGCCTGCGCTCGGTCCAGCGCATCTGGGCGGCGCACGGACTCGCGCCGCACCGTGTGCAGACGTTCAAACTCTCGAAGGATCCGCGCTTCTTCGAAAAGTTCATCGATGTCGTCGGGCTCTATGTCGATCCGCCGGCGCATGCCGTCGTGCTGGCGATGGACGAGAAGAGCCAGATCCAGGCGCTCGACCGCACTCAACCCGGCCTGCCGATGAAACGAGGCCGCGCCGGCACGATGACTCACGATTACAAACGCCACGGCACGACGACGCTCTTCGCCGCCCTCGACGTGCTCGAAGGCAAGGTCATCCACCGCTGCATGCAGCGCCACCGCCACCAGGAGTTCATCCGCTTCCTCAACGCTATCGAGGCGGATGTCCCGGCCGGTAAGGTCGTCCATGTGATCCTCGACAATTACGGCGCCCACAAGCACCCGAAGGTCATGCAATGGCTCGGTCGGCATCCGCGCTTCACCTTCCACTTCACACCGACCTCGTGCTCGTGGATCAACGCGGTCGAAGGCTTCTTCGCCACGCTCACCAAGCGCAGGCTGAAACGCGGCGTCTTCCAATCGATTACCGACCTTCAGGCCGCCATCAATCGCTACCTCGCAGAGCACAACGAAAATCCGAAGCCCTTCGTCTGGAAAGCCGACCCATCACGCGTCCTTGCCGCTATCGAACGCGGGAAGCAGGCGTTAGAGTCAGTCCACTAGGAGGAGAGAACCATGGCCAAGACCGCAAGCCTGCAACGCCAAGACGATCGCGCCGCGTGCCCGCAAGCCTCGCACGGGAAATTCTGCTGGAACGAGCTGATGACGCGCGACGTGGAGCGCGCCAAGCGGTTCTACGGCGACACGATCGGCTGGACCTTCGATCCGATGCCGATGGCTGACGGACGCATCTATTGGTGCGCCATGCTGGAGGGGCAGCCGGTCGCCGGCATCTTCCCGCTCGACGCCCCGGAGTTCGAGGGCGTGCCGGAGAGCTGGATGTCCTATCTCGCCGTCGACGATGTCGACAGCCGCGTGGCAAAGGCCGTCAAGGCGGGCGCCAAGCTCATGAAACCGATCTTCGAGGTGCGGGGCGTCGGCCGCATCGCCATCCTGATGGAGCCGGGGGGCGCCGGCATCGGCTGGATGACTCCCGTGACCGAGTGAAGGA
>JALHTP010000495.1 GCA_022865725.1 Methyloceanibacter sp.
AACTATCAGCAAATAGTTGGTAATCTTTGGGCGATTGACAAAACGAATGTATGCCCACATCGTAAGAAGCCAGAAAAATGCGCTCAAAACATCCTTGCGTTCAGAGACCCACGCAACAGACTCAACGTGCAGCGGATGAAGGGCAAACAGAGCTGCCACAAACGCGCTCGGCCAAATTGGTGGTGTGATTGTGCTGACCTGCCACTGAAGATTTCCTCCACCGCGAGTTAGAGTCTGGCCCTGCTGGAGGGACGGACGATGAAGCGGAAGAGGTTTTCGGAAGAGCAGATCATCGCGGTTTTGCGCGAGCACGACGCGGGCGCCAAGGCGGCCGATCTGGCGCGCAAGTACGGGGTCTCGGAAGCCACGCTGTACAATTGGAAGGCCAAGTATGGCGGGCTGGATGTCTCCGAGGCCAAGCGGCTGAAGGCGCTGGAAGATGAGAATCGCAAGCTGAAGAAGCTCCTCGCCGAGTCAATGCTCGACAATGCCGCGCTGAAGGAGCTCCTCTCAAAAAAATGGTAGGGCCCGTCGCCAAGCGAGAAGCCGTCGCTCATCTGCGCAGCGTCTTGGAGATGAGCGAGCGTCGGGCCTGCACCCTGGTTGCCGCGGATCGAACGATGATCCGCTATCGCTCACGCCGGCCGCCCGATACGGCCCTGCGGGCGCGATTGCGAGAGCTGGCCAATGAACGACGGCGCTTCGGCTACCGGCGCCTGTTCATCCTGCTACGCCGGGAGGGCGAGGCATCAGGGATCAACCGGATCTACCGGCTCTATCGCGACGAGGGGCTGACGGTCCGCAAGCGTCGAGCCAGGCGGCGAGCTATTGGCATCCGCGCCCCGATCCTGGTCGAAGCCAGGGTCAACGCCCGCTGGTCGCTCGACTTCGTTCACGATCAGATGGCCGATGGTCGTCGCTTCCGGGTTCTCAACATCGTCGATGACGTGACGCGCGAGTGCCTGGCCGCGATTCCCGACACCTCGATCTCGGGTATGCGGGTGGCCCGGGAGCTGACGGACCTGATCGCCCGGCGCGGCAAGCCGGGGATGATTGTTTCTGACAATGGCACTGAGTTCACCTCGCATGCGATCTTCGCCTGGGCGAAGGACCATGCCATCGACTGGCACTACATCGCACCCGGCAAGCCCATGCAAAACGGCTTCGTGGAATCCTTCAACGGGCGGATGCGGGATGAACTGTTGAACGAGGCCCTGTTCTTCGGCCTCGAGCATGCGCGCCACGCTATCGCGGAATGGACGGAAGACTACAACACGGGTCGGCCGCATTCGGCGCTCGACTACCAGACACCGGCGGCCTTTGCCGCCAAACTCACCGCAACAGGCCATCACGCTGCGCTCTGTGATGACTCCGCGTGCCGGCCTGTTGCTCACCCCGCCCGAGAGGGTATACTCATGCCGAGACTCTAATCCCCGATGGGGGATACTTCAGTGGCAGGTCAAGTAGGATCAAATATGTCCCATTTCGAATCCGAGGTGATTAATCTGCTCGGGCAGATTGCCGATGATCTTCGCTGGCTGAGACGTCGGGCAGAACGGTCCAGGTTCCGGGCTTTTCGCTAGAACGTCATTTTTGCCGCTTCGGCGGCGTCGTCGAGTTCCCAGGCTTGTCGCAGCACCTTGCGCACGGAGGCATGCAGCGGCTTGGGCAGGCGATCGATCACATTGCGGGCT
>JALHTP010000496.1 GCA_022865725.1 Methyloceanibacter sp.
CGTGACCACCGTCGCGGCCAAGAACACAAGCAAGAGGACCACCATATAGCCGCCGCCGGGACTGTGGCCGAGATGGCGCTCGCCGCGAAACAGCAGGAGGTCCCGCCCATAACGGAGCGCGGTGGCCGGGGCGTAGACGAAGTCGGAGAAGCGCGCATGGGGCGACCCAACGAAGCCCCAAACCACCCGCGCCACGACAAGCGCACCGACCACATAACCAGCCCAGACATGAGCGGTCAGCAGGTCGTCCTCTGTAAGATAGGCGACCGTGAAGGCCACGACCAAGGTCCAATGAAAGACCCGCACGAAGGGATCCCACACACAGACCCGACATTGATCTGAAGTGCGCATCAAACGTTTCTAACACGCTTCGCCGGTTCGAACTTGAGGTAAATCAAAGCGACGCAGGCGACCTCACCTCAAGATTCAAAGGCAATGAGGAGGCTCCGAGGTCCCTAAACCGTCGTTATCATGAGGTGCCTTATCGTATCGCGCTTGACGCATAAGATCGTCGAGCCCGCTGCACGGTCCCGGTGTTAGATGTGTACTGATTTTCCCCAAGCCACGAGGCAAGGGGTCCGGACCGCGCCCGCACCAGCACAATTCCGCTGCGTTCCTACAAGCTAGCCCTCTTGAGAGGGAGAGCGGGCCTAAGCCTTATTCCGCTTCCTTGTCGCTGCCGCCTTAGCGGCGGTCGTCTTGCGTTTGCGCGTTGCCGCTCCCTTGGCGGCGCTCGCCCGGCGCTTGCGCGTTTGTGCCGCCTTCTGAGCCGGTGTCATCATCTTGGTCGCTGCCATCGTTGCTCCCCCCATGAGAATCACGCAGCGTACGCCAGCGGACCGAGCAAGCCAATCTCTCGGGCGGAGTTATGAACTGTTCCGCCAAGTTGATTGCGCGCCGGGGAGGAAGTGGGGCGGCGCGTAGGTAGGGCGTTAGGGCATTGCCCCACCGCCCCGCCAGCCCGTGCATGTCTGAAAACACGGGCGCTGCGCGCGCCGAGGAGGAACAGCGATCAAGCCACGTCGGCCGACATGGCCTGTGGCCACTCGCTCAGACTCCTCGGCAGCGGCAATGGCTGCGTTCTGCTCGGCGCAGAAAGCGATGTGACATCCCCACAACCCGGCTTGCAGAACGGTTCGGAGCTAGAGCCGCTGCTGCTCTGGGAAAGGCTTGAGGATACGCTGATCGCCGCTGCACTCGTGGCGGCGGTCACCGCGCTTTTCTTTCCTCGACAAAGCTGGTCTTCTCTTGCGGCTCTTGCCGGCAGGGCAAGCGGCGCGAACCCCTAATGAGCACGGAGAAGCCGATGCGAGTCCTGATCTTGGCGGTCGGCTCGGTGACGCTCATGGCGTTCGGCTGGTCCCCTCGCCCAGCCCAGGCAGCGGACGCGCCTTTCACCGATCCCGCCTCCTATTGCAAGGCGGCTGGAGACGCCGATGCGCCCGATGCGCGCTACACCGGCACGGCGGTGCCGGATTGGATGGTGCCGGCGCTCTACAGCAAAGACGAGCTCAGGGCGCAGAAGAAGGCGAAGGTGGACCCCGCCCGCGCCATCGTCTGGCGCTGCATGCAAGGGAAAGTCTGGGGTTGCGTGCAAGGCAACAGCCCGATCTGCGGCAAGGCGAACCAGGAGATGAAGCCGACCAAGGCGATGCGCGAGTTCTGCACCGGGCAGCCCAATGCGGAGGTCATTCCGCTCTCCGTGATCGGGCACGATCATCCCATGATCTACGACTGGACGTGCAAGGGTAACAAGCCGGCCATCGCGCGCCAGATCTTCACGGTCGATGCGCGCGGCTTCCCGGTGGAGCTGTGGAAAGAGATCGCGCCGACGCAGAAATAGCGGGCGCTACGCGGCGACGATGACCGGGACCGGGCGTCGGCACGATGCGGGTGCGGATATTTGAGGGGGCTGAGCGAAATTGGTGGGGAAAGTCGAGTGAAAGGGTCGGACCCGACCCCTTCACCCCCGTAGCACGGCTTGACGGGAACGCAACACTGACCCCGTCGAATCACCTAACACCTCTGTCGCGGAGAAGGTTCCTCCCCTGTCAAGAAAAAATCGGCAGGCCCGGATCGGGCTCGGATTTTCGCCTTCCGGCGCTGCCTTACGGGCCCGAAACCGGTCGCTAGGCGGCGACGAATTTCAGCGATACGCCGTTCATGCAATAGCGCAGCCCGGTCGGCTTCGGGCCGTCATTGAACACATGGCCGAGATGGCCGCCGCAGCGGCGGCAATGCACCTCGTCCCGCTGCATGCCGAAGCTCCAGTCCTGGCTGGTCCTGGTGGCGCCTTCGATCGGCGCATAGAAGCTCGGCCAGCCGGTGCCGGAATCGAACTTGGTCTCGGAGACGAAGAGCGGCAGATCGCAGCCGGCGCAAACGAAGGTGCCCTTCCGCTTCTCATGATTGAGCGGGCTGGTGAAGGGACGCTCGGTGTCCTCTTGGCGCAGCACCGAATATTGCTCGGGGGTGAGCAGCTTCTGCCATTCCTCGGGGGTGTGGTTCACCTCGAAGGTCTCGGTGGCGGCATCGGCCCCGCCGCCCCGCCATCTGAGAGCGAGGACGCCCGTCGCGGCGATGGCGGCGAACGCCACCCCGCCTAAAGCAATGTTGCGTCGGGTAATCATGATCTCTCCTTCAGCATCTCTGCTTCAGCCCTGGCCGGGCGCACAGAGTTCTGACCGTGACTCTATGCACTCCCGGCCGCGCCGCAATTCAACTTGCGCGCACGCTCGATCACGTCCCTGGGATTTAGCCGCGCGAAGTGACTTGCGCCGAAGGGATGACGATCACGCAGCGCACCCCCTTGGGCGGGAAGGAGAGGCTGACATCGCCCTCGAGCGCCTGGCCCACCACCGTCTCGATCATCGCCCGGCCGAAGCCCGATCGCTGCGGCGGCAGCACGATGGGCCCGCCCCGCTCCTGCCAGGTCAGCTTCAGCTTGGAGGCCTCCTCGCAGAATTGCCATTGGATGCTGACCTGTCCCTGCGGGTCGGAGAGCGAGCCGTATTTCAGTGCGTTGGCGGCAAGCTCATGCAGCGCGAGCCCGAGATTCTGGACGGCCTCGGGCTTCAGCATGACATCCTCGCCTTCGATGGCGATCTGCTCGCCGAAGCGGTCGGCATGCTCGCCGAGTTGCTGCTCGACCAGCATGCGCAAGGATGCGCCGTGCCAATTGTCGGCGATGAGGAGATCGTGCGAGCAGCCGATGGCGCAGAGCCGCGCGCTGAAGCGATCCAGAAAATCCTCGACCGAGCGGGTGCGCGAGGCGGTCTGCTGCGCGATGGCATGGATCACCGCGAGCAGATTCTTGGAGCGGTGGGTGAGCTCCCTGAGCAGGAGACGAAGCTGATCCTCGTTCGCCTTGCGCTCGCTGATATCGACAACGACAGAGGTGGTGCCGAGAACGGCGCCCTGCTCGTCGGTCAAGGTCTCGATCAGGAGGTAGAACGAGCGCTTGCGTCCGAACAATTCGAAATTGGTCTCGAGCTCCTGCGCCTCGCCTGTCTCCATCGCCTTGCGCTTCGCCGCCATGATCTTCTCGGCGGCCTCGGCCGGGAGGATTTCGGCATCGGTCTTGCCCTTCAGCCCCTCGGGCGAGAGGCCGGCGGGAGCGTTGTGCACCCAGGTGAAACGCATGTCCTTGTCCTGGCTGAACACGGAGATGGGCGAACCGCGCAGCGCAATCTCGAAGCGCTGCTTGGCCTCCGCCAATTCCTTGGTGCGCGCCTCGACGCGCTCCTCGAGTTGATGCCGCGCACCCTTAAGCTCCTCGAAGGTGCGCAAATGCGCGGCGACCTCGGCCTGGAGACGATCGCGTGAGGGAAGCCGCAAGAGCTGCGGCGCGAGCTTCCAGATCACGATGGCAGCCGTCAGCGCCAGCAGCGCGGCGGCAGCCTTCAACAGTCCTTCGAGTCCTTTGCCCGGTATCCCGGGGAACCAAAGGGTGAGCAGAGAGGCAAGATGGGCGAGGCCGACGGCGAAGATGAACAGCGCGAACAAGGTGACGAGCGCCGTCTCGCCTTGGGTGCTCTCGCCCGGCCGCTTATGGATGTAGAGGAGGCCGGCAGGAATGAGCAGAAACGATGCCGCGATGACCCCGTCGGACACGGCATGAAGCAGGACAAGCCCGGAAGACCACATTTCGGGATTGGGTGGGAATCCCTCGGCGCCAAATGATAGCCAGGATGTCATAGCGTCCGATCAATCAGGCGGCGGCTTCTGAGTGGGAGCTGCATGGGGCAAGCCCTTCTCCCACCGTATTTATCTAAACCACGGTGAGCGCTCATGGTTCTCTCGGGCCGAAGACTCCCCGTAGGCGGGATTTGGGTCGCGGCAGGCGGTTGTACAAGCTCGGCGGCCGCGCAACTCGCCCGATGCGATGGCGGCGGAACCCATTCGAGCGTCCCGCGTTATGGCTGGGTTCGAGGGCAAGCGAATCATCATCCCCCCGCCCCCCAGCTGCACTCGAATGAGACGCCCGTACCCGGCATCCCCGGTTGCGGGCGTTTCTCTTGAGGACGGGATACGCGCATCGCCATGCTCTCGAGCCTCCGCTAGAGGATCGCGGCGATCAGGGTGACGAGAAAAACCACGAGGAAGATGAAAAACAGAATGCGCGCCACACCGGCGGCTGCGGAAGCCATTCCGCCAAATCCGAATACGCCCGCGACCAACGCGATGACCGCGAAGATAAGCGCCCAGGTAAGCAGCATCAGAGGCTCCTAAGGTTAGGGTGTGACCGGGCGGATTTCCGCCTTCCTCAGCCTTCAAACGCCCTTCCCGCCATATTGTTGCACTGCCGCAATGGCTGAGGCGCTTTCCTCCCTCGATTTTCCTCAAAAATGGGCGACCGCGGCCAGCAGTTCCTTCCCCGTGAAGGGCTTCCTCACCAAGAGCGCCGCTTTGTGCGCCGGCGGCAATTGCTCCCGGCCATAGCCGCTGACAAAGGCGAAAGGAATGTTGCGGGCCTTCAGCGCGTCGGCGATGCGGCCGACCGGCTCGCCGGCGAGATGAATATCGAGCAATGCCCCATGCACGTCCTCCTGCTCGATCGCCTGAAGCGCGTCCCCGACCGTTCCGGCAGGGCCGATCACGGCGAGGCCCGCTTGCTCGAGCACGCTTGCGATATCGAGGGCGATGAGGAACTCGTCTTCGACGACGAGGATCCGTGTTGCGGCCATCGCTCTTAAAGCCTCCCCGGATGGGCCATGGTCCGCATTTGGCCCGCGCATCAGTTTCATGATTTACCGCGTTCGATCAAGACCCCTCGACGCAGGCCCCGCGCGGGCGGAACCTCACTCCTGCGAACGCGTTTCCTTTCCACCTGTGAAGCAGAGGCGCTGCGGTCGAACGCGTCTGTCTTTTGAGCCGAGGCCGCCTCCCGCTAGTGGGAGGCCAACGAAAGGAGTACCCTTCCATGAATTGGGATCGAATCGAAGGCAATTGGAAGCAGTTCAGCGGCAAGGTGAAGCAGCAATGGGGCAAGCTCACCGACGATGATCTCACGGTCGTCGAGGGCCGCCGTGTCGAGCTGGTCGGCAAGATCCAGGAACGATACGGCGTTGCCAAAGACGAGGCTGAGAAGCAGGTCGATAGCTGGATGCGGAATATGTAAGGCAAGACTTCCGCCGCGGGGCTGAGCAGCACAAGCGCATGGCCCCGCGGCGACTTCGAACGAAGATACGCCAGAAGATATTGTGAGCGTTCCCCTTAGTCAGTCGCGGATCCTGGCTCCCGCGGTATCAGCGTAGAAAGCGTAAAGGCGGGGGCACCGGTTACCGCGTAGCCCTGCCAACCATCGGGCACCTAGCCCCGCGGGCCCTTCGCTTGCCGCTATGAAGCCAAGTGAGGCAACATGCTGTCGACAGTTCTCATCATCATTCTTATTCTGATCCTGCTCGGCGCTTTCCCGTCCTGGCCTTACAGTCGAGGCTGGGGCTACGGGCCGTCCGGCGTGGTCGGACTGATCCTCGTGATCCTTCTGATCCTCTTGCTGCTCGGGAAAATCTAAGGGGGGCTAACATGCTGACGACGATTCTCATCATCATCCTGATCCTTATTCTGCTCGGCGCGTTTCCGTCGTGGCCGCACAGCCGCGGCTGGGGCTACGGCCCGTCGGGCGTGGTCGGACTGATCCTCGTGATCCTTCTGATCCTCTTGCTGCTCGGCAAGATCTAGGGCGCGCGAGCACTCGCTCTCGGTCACGTCACACACGCGTCATTCCCGCGAAAGCGGGAATCCAGTAAGCGCCAATCCTCAGTAAGCACTGGGGGTTACTGGATTGCCCGGTCAAGCCGGGCAATGACAAAGATGGACGGCCGCCGATACGTTAGGGTCTAAGCGCGCATCTGCGGGCGGTCGCGCAAATGCGCGCGGCGCTCGAAGAACAGCGCTTGGCTCACGATCGCCTTCACCGTGTCCGGCTGATAGGGCTTGGTAATGAGGAAGGCGGGCTCGGGCCGCTCGCCGGTCAGCAGCCGGTCAGGATAGGCGGTGATGAAGATCACCGGCACCGCGAACGAGGCCAGCATCTCGTTGACCGCATCGAGCCCCGAGCTTCCGTCGGCAAGCTGAATGTCTGCAAGCACGAGACCGGGCTTCTGCTTATCGAACGCCCTCACCGCCTCGACATGGGTGCGGGCGACGCCGGTGACGCGGTGGCCAAGCCCCTCGACGATGCTTTCGAGATCCATGGCGATCATCGGCTCATCCTCGATGATCAGCACGTCGGTCGCCACTTGCGCCGCGATCTCGCGGCCGGCGAGGTCGATCAACGCGTCGACCTTGGCGACATCGACATTGAGGATTTGCGCCGCTTCGGCGGCGGAGAAGCCTTCCACCGCGCAGAGCAGAAAGGCTTGCCGCGGCAGCGGCGTGATCGATTCCAGCTTGCGGTCGACCGTGGTTGCAGCGCTGGCCGGGCCATTGGCCTTGAGATTGATGTCGAGCGAGTTCCACAGGCCGACAAAGGTGCGATAGAGCGCCACCCGCGGATCGAGCGAGCTGTCGAACAGCGACGGATCCTCGATCAGCACTTCGAGGGTTGCCGCCACATAGGCGTCGCCGGCGGCTTGCGTGCCGGCAAGGGCGCGGGCGAAGCGTCGGAGATAAGGAAGGTGAGGCGCGATCGCTTTCGACATCGGCATCCGGTTTTGGCTTTCTTTGGTGAGCCCGACAGTGAACCCTTTTCACAAACCGGGCGGCGGGAGGCAACTCAAAACCACATATCGAAGCCTGGAATAACGCGTTGGACCCGATTTCGGTTCCAGAATGGGGAACCATTTGAAGGCTTGGACGTTTTCAGCCCCTAGGGTCCAACGAATCCGGTATTCTGAGGTTATCCATAAGGCTGACAGGGGACCGATCGTGGACCGCGACGCGAACAAGAAGGACCGCCGGCGAAAAGCGCCAGGCGCAAGCAAAAAAATGGACCATGCAGTCGAGAACGGCCCTGCCGAGATGTCCGGCGAGTCGCAAGGGGTTGAGCCGGATGCCGGCCTGTCCCCTACCCTGCAAGCTCATATCGGCCGCCATGTTCGCGCGGTCTTCGACGAGGTCGCGAGAGAGCCAATCCCGGAGCATCTCCTGCGGCTGCTGAAAGATCTTGAGCGAAGCGGAGACAAATAAATTGCGGCGGACAGTCTCTTCAAGCCTGCGAGATTCCCTCGTGGCCGAAATGGGTAGCCTGCGCGCCTTCGCCGTGTCGCTGTGCGGCGACAAGGAGCGCGCGGACGACCTCGTGCAGGAGACGCTGTTCAAGGCGTGGAACCATCTTGAGTCCTTCAAGGAAGGGACGAACCTGAAGGCTTGGCTGTTCACCATCCTGCGCAACACCTATTTCTCCGAGCGGCGCAAGCGAAGGCGCGAGGTGGAGGACGCCGACGGGACCTATGCCGCGCGGCTTGCCACCCAGCCGGCGCAGCACGGGCATATGGACATGCAGGATTTCCGCGCCGCGCTGGTCCAGATTCCCGACGATCAGCGCGAGGCGCTGATCCTGGTCGGGGCCGCCGGGTTCTCCTACGAGGAGGCCGCCGAGATCAGCGGATGCGCCGTCGGCACGATCAAGAGCCGCGTCAATCGCGCGCGGAACCGGCTGGCCGGCATGCTGGGCCTCGAGGATGCCGAGAGCATCCCGTTGGCCGAGGGCCTGAGCAAGACGGCCTGAGTCTCGTCGCTCAGAAATCGTCCCGGCTTTACCGATCGTTTGCGGACGCTCGGCTATCCTCTTCCCCTGAACGCTTCACCCCTTCTTATCGTTAGTCTCGAAAGGGAGCTGCCCCCATGACACTTGCCACTAAAGACCTCGACAAGGCCAAGCTCGATCCTCAGTCCGTCTTCCAGGCGCCCAAGGACGTGCTCGGCGCGCCGGGCCTCTCCGCCGACGAGAAGAAGTCGATCCTCGTCCGTTGGGAAGCCGATGTCGAAGCCCTGCTCAGGGCGACCGAGGAAGGCATGCCGCCGTCCGACAATCGCAGCCCCGCCGAGCTGCTGCGCGCCGTGCATGAGGCCATGCAGTCGCTGGAGCGCGGAAGCGTCGGCGTACCGCATCGCTGCTGCGGCTAGAAGTATCGTTTGCTTAGGAGCGCACCCCTTGATTGGAAGGCCTCGAAACCAAATCTATTGGTTAAGGGGAGCCTCTGAAAAGGTGAAGGTCGATGCCGCCTCGCCACCTGCCATCTTCACGCTTGCCGCTGATCGCCGTAATCCTCGGCACTCAGCTCTTGGCGGGTGGAGCGCTGGCCGCTGGCCAGCCTGAACCACAAGAGAATTCCCTAAACTCCGCGGTCGACAATTTCGTCTCCTACCTCAAATCGGAGACGAACGAGACCATGACCGCGGCCGCACGGATCGCCCGAGAGAACAAGGACTCCCTTGCCCAGGCGAAATCCCGCATCGACACTCAAATCGACGCTTTGCGCGGCTCGTTAAGCGGCCAGAAAGCGAGACTGACGACACTCGGCACGGAGGCGTCAGCGATGTGGGAGGCATGGAGAGAGACGGCCGGTACGTCATGGGCGAAGGTCGAGCATTCGGCTCGCGACGCGCTTGACCGGATCGCCGGCTGGATGCGCAATCAATCGCTGTCAGAGCAGCGCCCCGAAACCCCTGTTTAAAGCCCCTGTTCCACAAGAGTGAGGCGAGAGATGCACAACGAGCAGCCTTCCCAATTCGGCAATCAGTCGGCAAAAAACCAAACCCAAGCGGACAAGGAATGGTCGGAGTTCGAGCGCGATCTCGATACTCTGGGCCGCCAGCTTGCCGCGCTGCAAGCTCACACCGCGGCGCTCGGCACCCAACTCGTATCGACTTTGGAGGCGCGCTTCAAGGAAGTGAAGGACCGCGCGCTCAGCTTCAAGCAGGCCAGAGAGGTCGAGCTCGAGCAGGTGCGCCAGACTGCCTGGAAGCAGGCAGGCGAGGCCGAGGGCGCGTTCAGCGAGGCGCGCACCCGCTCCACCGAGGCCGCGCGCCAGGTGTGGGAGCGCTCCGAGCCGTTGCGGCAAGGCGCGAAGGATGTCGGCGAAGGGCTGGCGCGCGCTTGGACCGAGCTGCGTGCCTCGTTCGGCAAGGCTGCCGGCAGGCTGCACACGGACGAGACGGCTTCGCCTTCGAACGGGCCTTTCACTGCCACGAGCGAAGATCGCCACGAGCGGACTTAAAGCAGCTGTAGACTAGGAACCGGC
>JALHTP010000497.1 GCA_022865725.1 Methyloceanibacter sp.
CGAAGGGCTTGAACAGCAGACGCCCGGCAATCCAGAGGCCGATCAGCGGAATGAAGAAGTGAGAGATCTCGAGAATTCCGTGGCCTTCCGGAAGCACGTGGCGGTCGTGCCATCCCCGGGCGGTCCAGAAGCTGCCAAGCGTGAAGGCCGCCACGAACAGCGGAATGCCTAGCCACCACCAGGCCTCGTTCCAAACCGGGGTCGCAGGTGAACGGCCGATAGGGGCCTTGTGGAATCTTTGGGTCGGGCAGGGGGAGCGGTGCGCTTGCCATTTGGTCAGGCCTTGGTGGTCACGCTCGTCCCATCGGTCTCGATCTCGCTTATGCGCCGATCGAAGATCATCAAATAGGCGAGAATAAAGAAGTAGAGG
Source organism: Methyloceanibacter sp. (assembly GCA_022865725.1). Lineage (GTDB taxonomy): Bacteria > Pseudomonadota > Alphaproteobacteria > Rhizobiales > Methyloligellaceae > Methyloceanibacter. The sequence goes on from JALHTP010000497.1 coordinate 371, forward strand.
TTGAGCTCGATCGTCTCGCTCGGCCTTTGCAACAATTCGCCCACGAAATGCTTTTGACAGAGCAGATCGGCAATTTTGATGACCATGACCACGACGGCCGCCGGCATCAGCGCGGAAGCAGGGAAGAACAGCGACAAGCGGTTGGCGCGGACGCTGGGGAAGAAGCAGGCGGCGATCGGAATGAGAATGCCGCCAATCAACACCGCGATTTCAAGCGCCGCTCGCGGCCATTTCTCGAAGACGGCGTAGGTGTTGTGCAGGTTGGTCTCTTCCTGGCGATTCACCGCGGCCCAATAATCCGGCGTGTTCCAGTGAAAGAAATGCTGACCCCAGCTCACCTCTTCGCCCGCGATGTAGAGGCAACTCAGTGCACCGATGATGGTGACGGCGAGAACCAGCGGGCGCCGGCGCACGAAGGGCCTGAACAGCAGGCGCACGGCAAGCGCGAGCGCGAGCAGCATGATGGCGAATTGGGAAAATTCCAGAACGCCGTAGCCTTCGGGGATGATCCATGTGGCGTAGCCCGAAGGATCGAACCTGTTGATGAGGACGAGCAAGATCAACGCGATCGCCGGCAGTCCCAGCCACCACCAGGCTTCGTTCCAATGCGGATCGGTCGAGAACGGACGGCACGGCCCCGGCCTGGCGGGGTCGGGAAGGTGCGGGCGAACCGGGCCGCCCGCGATAGCTCCGCGTCCCGAGGGGAGCCGATTACTCATGCCCGCTCTCCTCCGACGGGGCCAAGAGCAGCGGCGGCGGCTGGTCTTTGTCCGTACCGCTCACGTAAACCGCGTTGGCGGCCGCAACTTCGGGCAGGCTCGTAATCTCTTGGCTCAGGAGCTGGCCATTGCGTGCGAAAATATGCACGCGATAGCTGCCCGGTTTCAGTTCGTCCACCTCCATGAAGCCGGCGAGAGCGAACGGCATCGTGGAGTTGAGATAGAACCGGCGCGCCGAGATGTTCGTCGTTTCCAGCCGCACCCCCAAGGCAAGCGCGACCGTTTGCGACAAGCGATAGGTGGTCGGCGGCGACCACGATCGGAACAGCTTCGCCACGTTCGACTGCGGCCGGTTGGTTAAGAGCATCATGGGGACCATGGCGACGCGAAGATCGTTGAACCCATGCCCCCAGCGTCCGTTCTCGGCCATCAATTCGCTGTGGTCCGAGGTGATGAAGATGTGGACGGCGCCGCCTCGCTTCACGAAGGGCTCGACCAGCGCGGTCACGTCGTGATCCCAGCAGCGCAGGCCGTTGTCGTAGGCCGCGCGCCGTCGGTCGTCGGCCGAACCCGTCTCATTGCGAAAAATGTACAAGCCCTCGGGGCCCGA
>JALHTP010000498.1 GCA_022865725.1 Methyloceanibacter sp.
GAGGTCGCCGATCCTGGCATCGGCGATGCGTGGCGTGACCGGGCGGTCGATGACGGAGACCGGCAGATGCCAGAGGAGATCGATGACCCGGGCATGCCCGCCCTCGTGGCGTGGCGCGAAGAGCTTTTTCAGGAGGCCCTCGACCTTCGGCCCTACGCCCTTCAAGGAGCGCACGGTGGCGAACAGGGGGGCTAACCGGGGCGGGCGCATGGAGGCCATGGCTGGTCTTAAGATACTCCATTGTCATCGCCCGGCTTGACCGGGCGATCCAGTAATCACCATCTAGAACAGGCTTGAGATGACTGGGTTACTGGGTGCCCGCCCGCGCGGGCATGACAATTGTGCGGATGCGAGGGCCGGCAAAACTTGACAGATCGAGCGCCCCCGCTCTACCCCAACGCTTGCGGCACTGGAAAGCACATTTCATGTCCGGCACTGATCTTGGCATGCGCCGCCGCCGGGCGCTCTGGCGGGCGACGCATCGCGGCTCGAAGGAGATGGATTTCCTGCTCGGCCGCTATGCCGAAAAGGCGCTCGATGGAATGAACGCCACCGAGATCGCCGTGTTCGAGCGCCTGATCGAGGCGCCCGATCCCGCCATCGAGAGCTGCGTGCTCGAAGGATATTCGCTCGGCGAGGCCGACCTCGACGAACTGATCGAGCTGCTGAGACGTTTCCACGGCCTCGCCCAGACAGACTGACCGACCACGATTTCTTGAGACGATGCCACCCCCGCCAAACCCGCCATCCTTGCCCGTCGAGCGCCTGCTCGCCACGCCCCGCGCCATCGCCAGTGGCGTGCCCGAAGGGCTCGACGCGCTTCTCCTAGGCGAGCTTGCCCGCCGGGTGGGCGCGGGCGGACGCAGAACCCCGATTCTGCATGTCGCGCGCGACGCCAACCGGCTCGCCACGCTCGAAGAGGCGCTTGCCTTCTTCGCCCCCGATATCGAGCTGTCGATCTTCCCCGCCTGGGACGGCGTGCCTTATGACCGGGTGGCGCCCAACGGCGAGACGATTGCGCGGCGCATCGCCACCCTTGCCGCGCTCACTGGGCGCGCGCCTGATGACGGCAAACCGCTCGTCGTGCTGACCACCGTCAACGCGCTGTTGCAGAGAGTTCCGCCGCGCGACTTCATCGCGGCCACGAGTCTGAAGCTGCTCCCCGGCAACGTCCTGACCATGCAGGCGCTGATCGAGCGGCTCGAGATCTCCGGCTATATGCGCGCCGGCACCGTCACCGACCCAGGCCAATACGCGGTACGCGGCGGCATCCTCGACCTCTATCCTCCGGGCGGCGATCCCGTGCGCCTCGATTTCTTCGGCGATACGCTGGAATCGATCAGGGCCTTCGATCCCGAGACGCAGCGGACCGCTTCGCGGCTCAACGCCATGCAGCTTCTGCCCATGAGCGAAATCACGCTCACGCCCGAGGTGCGGAGCGCCTTCCGCCAGCGTTACGTCGCGCTGTTCGGCCCGGTCACCGGCGACGATCCGCTTTACGAGTCGATCTCGGTAGGCCGCCAGCACCAGGGCATGGAGCACTGGCTGCCGCTCTTCCACGATGGCCTCGTTCCTCTGTTCGATTATTTGCCGGGCGCGACCGTCACGCTCGATCCGCTGGTTGACGATGCCCGCACGCGACGGCTGGAGCAGATTGCCGATCATTACGACGCGCGGGCGCAAGCGCTCGAGCGCAAGGCCTTCGGCGCGCCGCCCTACCACCCTGTTCCGCCCGAGAGCATGTTCCTGAGCGATGCGGAATGGCAGGAGGCGCTCTCAGGTCGCCAAATGATCGCGCTCGATCCGTTCGAGCATCCTGAGACGCCGGGCATCGTCTCGTCCGGCGGCAGGCAGGGCCGGTCCTTTGCGGCGGAGCGGCAGACCGAAGGGGCCAATGTCTTCGATGCCGTGGTCGCTCACGCCAAGCGGCTGAAAGGCGAATCGAAGCGCGTGATCGTCGCCTGCTGGAGCAACGGCGCGCGAGAGCGGCTGGCAACGCTGCTTGCCGAGCATGGCGGAGGCGAGACCAAGCGGGTCGTGTCCTTCGCCGATGCGCTTCTAGCCCCGCCGGAAGAGACCTCAATCGCCGTGCTGCCGCTGGAGACCGGCTTCGAGGCGCCGGGGCTGGCGGTGATCGGCGAGCAGGACATTCTCGGCGACAGGCTGGTGCGCCGCACGCGCTCAAAACGCGGCAGCGACGTCCTGACCGAGGTGTCGAGCCTTTCCGTCGGCGATCTCGTGGTGCATTCCGACCACGGCATCGGCCGCTTCGTGGGGCTCGCCAATATCGAGGCGGCCGGCGCGCCGCACGATTGCCTCGAAGTGCATTACGCCGGCGGCGACAAGCTCTACCTCCCGGTCGAGAATATCGAGCTTTTGAGCCGCTACGGCTCCGACGAGGCGGGCGCGCAGCTTGACCGGCTCGGCGGAGTGGCCTGGCAGACGCGCAAAGCCCGCCTCAAGAAGCGCATCCGCGACATGGCCGAGAAGCTGATCAAGGTCGCGGCCATGCGCGAGCTGCGCGAGGCGCCGGTGTTTACCCCGCCCGAGGGGCTGTACGACGAATTCTCCGCCCGCTTCCCTTACGAGGAGACCGAGGACCAGGCGACGAGCATCGGCGCCGTGCTCGACGATCTGGCCAGCGGCAAGCCGATGGACCGGCTGATCTGCGGCGATGTCGGCTTCGGCAAGACGGAGGTCGCGCTCAGGGCAAGCCTGATC
>JALHTP010000499.1 GCA_022865725.1 Methyloceanibacter sp.
AGGTCGCCGGTACGGTGTTCGGCGTCGAGATCGACCGGCGGCGGCGCGCCGTCGCTCCGGTCCAGCATCGTCAGCATATAGAGCGACTGGCCGAGATGGCCGGCCTCGGCGCCGAGCAGCATGAGCACGTCGCCCGAGCGCTTCAGCGCGATGGTCGCCATCAAGGCGATGTCGGGGATGAGCCCGATACCGCCGATGACCGGTGTGGGCGGAATGGCGACGCCGTTGGTCTCGTTGTAGAGCGAGACATTACCCGAGACGACGGGGAAGGACAGGGCGGTGCACGCCTCGGCCATGCCTTCCACGGCGGAGGCGAACTCGCCCATGATCTCGGGCCGCTCGGGATTGCCGAAATTCATGCAGTCGGTGATGGCCAGCGGATCGGCGCCGACGGCGGAGAGATTGCGCCAGCACTCCGCCACCGCCTGCTTGGCGCCCTCGTGAGGATCGGCGGCGCAATAACGCGGCGTCACGTCGCAGGAGATGGCGAGGCCCTTCTTGGTGCCGTGCACGCGCACCACCGCGGCATCGCCACCCGGCCGCTGCACCGTGTCGGTCATGACCATGTGGTCGTATTGTTCCCAGATCCAGCGGCGTGAGGAGAGGTGCGCCGAGCCCATCAAACATTCAAGCGCGCCGAGCACGCTGTTCGGGGGGGGCACGTCCTGCGGCGCCAGCACCGCTTGCGGCTCCGTCTTGGTGAAAGGCCGCTCATAGACCGGCGCGGCATGGGCCAGCGCCGCCAGCGGAATGTCCACCTCGACGATACCGCGATGGCGCACCACCAGTCGCCCCGTGTCGGTCGTGTAGCCGATGATGGAGAAATCGAGCTCCCATTTGCGGAACACGCGCTCTGCCGCCTTCTCCGAGCCCGGCTTCAGCACCATGAGCATGCGCTCCTGGCTCTCCGACAGCATCATCTCGTAGGCGGTCATCTCTTCCTCGCGGGTCGGCACCCGGTCGAGCTCGAGCTCGATACCGACGCCGCCTTTGTCGGCCATCTCGACCGACGACGAGGTGAGGCCGGCGGCGCCCATGTCCTGGATGCCGACAATGGCGTCCTCCGCCATCAGCTCCAGGCAGGCCTCGAGCAGGAGCTTCTCGGTGAAGGGATCGCCGACCTGCACCGTCGGGCGCTTCTCCTCCGAGGACTCGTCGAACTCGGCGGACGCCATGGTGGCGCCGTGGATGCCGTCGCGCCCGGTCTTCGAGCCGACATAGACCACGGGATGGCCGACGCCCTTGGCGGCGGACTTGAAGATGCGGTTGGCATCGACCAGGCCGAGGCACATGGCGTTGACCAGGATATTGTCGTTGTAGCGCGGATCGAAATTGGTCTCGCCGCCGACCGTCGGCACGCCCATGCAATTGCCGTAGTCGCCGATGCCTGAGACGACGCCGGCCACGAGGTGGCGCGTCTTGGGGTGATCGGGGGCGCCGAATCTCAGCGCATTCATATTGGCGATGGGGCGCGCCCCCATGGTGAACACGTCGCGCATGATGCCGCCGACGCCGGTCGCGGCGCCTTGATAGGGCTCGAGGTAAGAGGGGTGGTTGTGGCTCTCCATCTTGAAGACGGCGGCCAGGCCGTCGCCGAGATCGACCACGCCGGCATTCTCGCCGGGGCCTTGGATGACCTGCGGGCCTTCGGTGGGGAGCTTCTTCAGCCAGACCCTGGAGGATTTGTAGGAGCAGTGCTCCGACCACATCACCGAGAAGATGCCGAGCTCGGTCAGCTTCGGCTCGCGGCCAAGCGCCGCAACGAGCAGCTTGTACTCGTCAGGCGAGAGCCCGTGCTCGGCGACGATCTCCGGGGTTATCCCATCCGCCGCTCTCGCCGCGCGCGCCGCGATATTCAATGGAGCGTCTCCATGAGCGAGAGGAACAGCTTGGCGCCGTCGGTGCCGCCGAGCGCCGGATCGGCAAGCCGTTCGGGATGCGGCATCAGCCCGAGCACAGTCCCAGTCTCGTTGTAGATGCCGGCGATATTGTTGCGCGAGCCGTTCGGATTGGCGTCCGCGGTGATCTCGCCGCTTGCGCCGCAATAACGGAAGGCGACGCGGCCTTCGCCTTCGAGCCGGGCTAGCGTCGCCTCGTCGGCGAAATAGCTGCCGTCTTTATGCGCGATGGGAAATCTCACCACCTCGCCCTTGGCGTAGCGGCGCGTATAGGCCGAGTCGTTCCGCTCGACGCGAAGATGCACGTCCTTGCAGATGAATTTCAGCGTGGCGTTGCGCATCAACACCCCGGGCAACAGCCCCGCCTCGGTCAGCACCTGAAAGCCGTTGCAGATGCCGAGCACGGGGGTCCCGGCGCGGGCGCGCGCGACCACCTCGCGCATCACCGGCGAATGCGCCGCCATGGCGCCCGAGCGGAGATAGTCGCCATAAGAGAAGCCGCCGGGGAGCACGATCAAATCGCTTTCCGGGATTACGCTGTCGCCGTGCCAGACCATGGCAGGCGCGTGCCCCGTGGCAGCCTGAAGCGCCACGGCGGCGTCGCGGTCGCAATTCGATCCTGGAAAGACGATCACGGCAGCTTTCATGCCTGTCCAATCTCTGCCGCGTCATCGCCTGGCTTGACCGGGCGATCCAGTAACCGCGGGCATTGATTACTGGATGCCCGCCTTCGCGGGCATGACAATCGCTTCAATGACGAAGGGGTACCAACCAGCTAAGCCGCCTCGAGCTCATAGGCGTAGTTCTCGATGATGGTGTTGGCGAGAAGCTGCTCGCACATGCGCTCCACTTCGGCGCGGGCTTTTGCCGGATCGCTCTCCGCCACCTCGACCTCGATATATTTACCCTGGCGCACGGTGCCAACCGCGCCGAAGCCGAGTGCATGCAGCGCGCCGGCGATGGCCTTGCCTTGCGGATCGAGCACGCCTTGCTTCAGCGTGATGGTGATGCGCGCCTTCATGCTCTCGTCGTCGCCTGACCTATTTCGAGCGCACCAGCACCGGCCCCGAGCGCGCCCGCGTCGGATTGTCGACATGCAGCCCGAGCCGGCGGGCGACCTCCTGATAGGCCTCGACCAGGCCGCCCAGGTCGCGGCGGAAACGGTCCTTGTCGAGCTTGTTCTGCGTCTCGATGTCCCACAGCCGGCAGCAATCGGGCGAAATCTCGTCGGCGAGCACGATGCGCATCTGGTCGTTCTCCCAGAGCCTGCCGAACTCGCATTTGAAGTCCACGAGCTTGATGCCCACGCCGAGAAATAGGCCGGAGAGGAAGTCGTTGATGCGGAGCGCGAGCGACATGACGTCGTCGATCTCCTGCGGCGTGGCCCAACCGAAAGCGGTGATGTGCTCCTCGGTGACCATCGGATCGCCGAGCTGGTCGCTCTTGTAATAGAACTCGACAATCGAGCGGGGCAGCGCGGTGCCCTCATCGATGCCAAGCCGTGTCGAGAGCGACCCGGCGGCGACGTTGCGCACCACCACTTCGAGCGGGATGATCTCGACCTCGCGGATCAGCTGCTCGCGCATATTCAGCCGCTTGATGAAATGCGTCGGCACGCCGACCTCTCCGAGCTTGAGGAACAGATACTCGGAGATGCGGTTATTGAGGACGCCCTTGCCCTCGATCTTGTCGTGCTTCTTGTTGTTGAAGGCGGTGGCGTCGTCCTTGAAATGCTGGATGAGCGTGCCGGGCTCGGGGCCTTCATAGAGGATCTTGGCCTTGCCTTCGTATACTTTCCGGCGGCGGTTCATGCTTGGTTCCTCACTCAGGGCTGGCTTGACTACTGACAAACGCGCCAAATGCGCGGGCGATAGGCTCACTCTAGGCCGCGCGCCCTATACACATTGCCATTGCCGGAATCGATTCAAGGGGTCTTGGGCCGACCTTAGCGTAAGGGGAGGGGGCGTACAATGTTTGGTGGGACGCAGGCAGTTTGTCCCCGAATCTGTTGATTTTCAGGCTCTCGGGCGCTATCCCTCGGCCCAAGAGGGGCGAAGTTTCCCCAGGATTTCTCAAGGTTTCCCCCGAATCGAGAGGGGCAAGGAGGCGTGAAAGCCAGATGACAAGTTTCGAGGAGCGCGAGAAGGGTTTCGAACGAAAATTCGCCCATGACGAGGAGCTCAAGTTTAAGGCGACCGCCCGGCGGAACCGGCTGCTTGGCCTTTGGGCGGCCGAGCAGATGGGCGTGACCGGAGACGCGGCCCAAGCCTATGCCCGCGAGGTGATCAAGGCCGATCTGGCCGAGCCCGGCGAGGAGGATCTATTCCGCAAGCTCAGGGCCGATTTCGACGCCAAGGGCGTCAGTCAGTCCGACCACCAGATCAGGCACAAGATGGCGGATCTAATGGGCGAGGCGCTCGGTCAGATCGAATCCGAAGCCAAGGCGTGAGCGGCTTCATGCGCGAAGACCGTTTCCGCACGGCGGCGAAAGAGCACCGCACCCTGTTCAACGCCTGGCTCACCCTCAACAACCCTTTCCTCATCGAGCTGATCGGCGAGGCGGGCTGGGACTGCCTCACCATCGACCAGCAGCATGGGGTTGGCGGCAACGAGGCCTTGCTCGGCTGCCTCACCGCCGCCCGCGCCTGCGGGTTGCCGGCCATCGTGCGGGTGGCGGAGAACGATCCAGGGCTGATCGGCCGCGCGCTCGACGCCGGCGCGCAAGGCATCATGTGCCCGCTGATCGGGAACGTCGAGGACGCGGAAGCCTTCGTGCGGGCGGTGAAATATCCGCCGCTTGGACAGCGCAGCTGGGGCCCTTACCGCGCCAAGCTCGGTCATGCGGGGGACTATTTCACCACCGCCAACGATTGGACCATCGCCTGTCCTCAGATCGAGACCAAAGGCGCGCTCGATCAGCTCGATGAAATACTCGCGCTGGACGGGGTCGACATGGTCTGCTTCGGGCCGAACGATCTCTCGGTAGCCCTGACCGGGCGGCTCGACATCTGGGCGCCGGAGGTCCAGGAGGCCATGACTCTGGTTCTGAGCAAATGCCGCGAGATGTCTGTGATCTCTCTGATTTTTGCCAACGATTCCGACTACGCCAAGCCGCGCGTGGCGGAAGGGTGGGACGTGGTCGCGGTCGGCACCGACGCCGGCTGGTTCTCCAAAGCCGCGGCGGAGATCAAAGCCGTAGCCACCAGCAAGTCTTAAGCTGACGCTCGGCCCGCGCTGTGCCAAGATAGGCCAAGCGGGTAGGGGGGCCTTCCATGCGGCTGCTGATTCAAGGTTTGATGATTGTTCTTGCGCTTGGGCTTTGCTCGGGCGCCGCCGAGGCCGGCCCTCGTGGGGCAGGCTATGCGGATGAGCGAGGCCTCATCCCGGTCTACCCGCCTTATCCCTACCGCTCGGGTTATTACCCCAAGGCCGACTGGTATTTCGACCTCCCGCCTTACGCCGCGGTCGTTCCGTCCTTCTATCGCAAGCGCTATTTCATGATGGCGCAAGAGCGGAACCGCTATCGCTACATGCCGCATATCTTCCACGGCTATAGCGACGACGGCGACGAGTCGCTCAAATAGGGCTCGCGCAACTCCCCTGTGCATCAAATCCAGTGAATCGTTGCGGCCCCTGTCCCCGTAGATAGACTCTGACCGGACCTCGCCTGCCACGAGCAGCACTGATCTCGATGACAGTTTCTCTGGTTCTGTTTTCCCCGTCGACCGCTATGCGACCGAAATCGGCTTGCTCACGACCGTGACCGGGCGCCTCGGCTATGCGCAGGATCGCTGGCTGGTTTACGCCAAAGGCGGCTGGGCCGGCGCCGATATCGAGCTCACTTTGTTTGATACGGAGAGTCAGGTCCGCGCGCATTCAGACGAGTGGGCCGACGGCTGGACCATCGGCGGCGGAGCCGAATATGCCTTCGGAAAGAGCCTCTCGCTCGGAGTGGAATACGACTATGCCGATCTCGGCACCGGCCGCTTGACCACGCGCTGCAACTGTCCGTCAGGGGTCGGGGGAGGGACGCCGGTCGTCGACGCCGACATCGCCATCCAATCGCTCACCGGGCGGCTCAACTACCGCTTCGGCAGATAGGGCGCACGTCCCAAGGCAACGAGATAGTCGCTCGTCATGGCCGGGCTTGTCCCGGCCATCCACGTCTTAGCGCATCAGCTTGCGGCAATTCGTGGATGCCCGTCACGAGGCCGGGCATGACGGACTTACATTTGGATGAGGTCAGCTTGCTCCGAACACGCGGGCGAAGATCGTGTCCACATGCTTCAGATGGTAGCCGAGGTCGAACTGGGTGCGCATCGCATCGGGCGTCAGCGCCTTGGTCACATCCTTGTCGGCCAGGAGCGCCTCGAGGAAATCGGCCCCGTCCTCCCAGACCCGCATGGCGTTGCGCTGCACCAATCGGTAGGCCTCCTCGCGCGGCACGCCGGCTTCCGTCAGGGCCAGCAACACGCGCTGCGAATGGATGAGCCCGCCGAGGCGGTCGAGATTGAGGCGCATGCGCTCGGGGTAGACCAACAGGTCCTTGACGAGCCCCGAGAGCCGCGACAGCGCGAAATCGAGCGCGATGGTGGCGTCGGGCCCGATCACCCGCTCGACCGAGGAGTGGGAGATGTCGCGCTCGTGCCAGAGCGCCACGTCCTCCAGCGCCGGCATCACATAGGCGCGCACCACGCGGGCAAGGCCGGTCAAATTCTCCGACAGCACCGGGTTCCGCTTATGCGGCATGGCCGAGGAGCCCTTCTGGCCCGGGCTGAAATACTCCTCGGCTTCGAGCACCTCGGTCCGCTGCAAATGCCTGATCTCGGTCGCGAGCCGCTCGACCGAGCTTGCCACCACGCCGAGCGTGGCGAAGTACATGGCGTGCCGGTCGCGC
>JALHTP010000500.1 GCA_022865725.1 Methyloceanibacter sp.
ACTGGAGCGGCCAAGCGCCATTGGCTAGGGTCTGGCACCTTGCGCCGGTCGGGCGCGCTTTCAGCTGGCGAAATCAAGCAACGGGATGGGTCCGCGTCTCCTTTATTTCCTCATCGTGGGGACGGTCATCGCCGCCTCGCTTGCGCTGCGTGTCTGGGACCCGGCCCCGGTCGCGAGGCTGAGGTCGCTCGTCTTCGACGCCTATCAGCGGGTGGACCCGCGCGCCTTCGATCCCTCGCTTCCCGTGCGCATCGTCGACATCGATGAGGACTCGCTGAAGCAGGTCGGCCAATGGCCCTGGCCGCGCACGGTGCTCGCCGAGCTCGTGGATAAGCTCGCCGCGGGTGGCGCGTCTGCGATCGGCTTCGACATGGTGTTCCCCGAGCCCGATCGCATGTCGCCCGCCAACACGCTCCGCTACTGGCCGAAATCCGACGCTCTGGCCGGGCTCAGGGAAGAGGTCGAGAAGCTTCCCTCGAACGACCAGGTCTTTGCCGAGGCGATCGGGAAGACGCCGGTCGTGCTCGGCTTCATCGCCGCCCCGCAAGGAACCTCGCTGCCGGAGACCAAGGTGGGCTTCGCCCATGGCGGCGACGATCCGAAGCTGTTTGCGCCGTATTATCCGGGCGCCGCCGCGAGCCTCAAAGAGTTGCAGGACAAGGCGCAAGGCGCAGGCTCGCTCAATTGGATTCCCGAGCACGACCAGATCATCCGCCGCATGCCCATGGTGATCCGGGTCGGCGACACGCTCTATCCCTCCTTTGCCGCCGATATGCTCCGGCTCGCCCAAGGCGCTTCGACTTATGTCGTGAAGTCCTCCGGCGCCAGCGGCGAGAAGGCCTTCGGCGAGAAGACCGGCATCGTCGGCATCAAGGTGGGTGAGTTCGAGGTGCCAACCGAGGCCAACGGCCAGATGTGGATCAGGTTCACCCCCGAGTCCAAGGATCGCTATTTGCCGGCCTGGAAAATCCTCAACGGCGAGATCGGCGCCGACGCCATCGAGGGCCGCATTCTGATCATCGGCACGAGCGCCGCGGGCCTACTCGATCTCAGAGCCACGCCGCTCGAGGCTTCGGTCCCCGGCGTCGTCCTGCACGCCCAGGCGATCGAGCAGATCCTGCAAGGCGTGTTCCTGCAACGGCCCGATTTCGCCACGCCCGCCGAGCTTCTCTACATCCTCGTGCTCGGCACCCTGATCGCCTTCCTCATCTATCGCCTGGGCGCGCTCGGCAGCGCCGTGCTGGGCGGCGCCGCGGTCGCCGCCGTGATCGGCATCTCGTGGTACGCCTTCGACGTCTTCGGCTGGCTCGTCGACCCGATCTATCCGGCCATCGCGCTCACCGCCATCTATCTCGCCGGCACGCTCGTCGTCTTCCTGCGCACCGAGCGCGAGCGGAACCGGGTGCGCCACGCCTTCTCCCATTATATGGCGCCGGCGCTCGTCAAGCGGCTGGCCGACGACCCGTCGCGGCTGAAGCTTGGCGGGGAGACGCGCGACATGACGCTTCTCTTCAGCGACGTGCGCGGCTTCACCACCATCTCGGAGGGCCTCGACGCCCAAGAGCTCACCCGCTTCCTGAATTCCTTGTTCACGCCCTTGAGCAACATCATCCTCGAGGAGCAGGGCACCATCGACAAGTTCATGGGCGATGCGGTGATGGCTTTCTGGAATGCGCCGCTCGACGACGCCGCGCATCCAACCCACGCCTGTAGCGCGGCATTGCGCATGATGGCCGAGATGGAGAGCTTGAACGCGCGCTGGCACGAAGAGGCGAAGGCCAAAGGCAAGCCGTTCAACCCGGTGCGGCTCGGCATCGGCCTGAACACCGGCATCTGCTGCGTCGGCAATCTCGGCTCGGAGACGCGCTTCGACTATTCGGTGATCGGCGACAATGTCAACGTGGCCTCGCGCCTCGAAGGGCAATCCAAGACTTATGACGTGGGCGCGGTCGTCGGCCAATCCACCACGGCGCGGGCGCCCGAATTCGCCTTTCTCGAGCTCGATCTCCTCAAGGTGAAGGGCAAGACCGAGGCCACGCGGATTTTCACGCTGCTTGGCGACAACGCGTTCAAGCAATCGCCGAGCTTCACCGCACTCGCCGAGCGGCATGGAGAGTTTCTCTCCCGCTACCGTGCCAAGGATTGGGACACGGCCGAGGCGCTGAGCCGCGAATGCGACAAGATGAACAGCTCACATCTCGACCAGCTCTACGCGCTCTATCGCCAGCGCATCGCTTATTTCCGGATCAACCCGCCGCCGTCCCAGTGGGACGGCACGGCCGAGGCCATGTCGAAGTAGCGCCGATGCCACATATTGTTCTCCTCGCCCTCGCCGCCATCGCGATCCTGATGCTCAAGCACGCGATCGCCGATTTCTATTTGCAGACCCCGTATCAATATTTGAACAAAGGGAGGTACGGCCATCCGGGCGGCTTCGTCCATGCCGGCATCCATACGGCGCTGACACCGCTCGTCTACCTGGTGCTGGTTCCGGGCTCGCTCTTGATCGCCGGCGCTCTCGCCCTTGGCGAGTTCGTCCTCCATTATCACATCGATTGGCTGAAGGAGCAGGTCACCCAACGTAACGGCTGGACCACGCGCGATCCCGGCTTCTGGCACGCGCTCGGCACCGATCAGCTGGTGCACGGGCTGACCTATCTTGGCATCGTCGCCGTGCTGGTGATGGCCGCGGCGAGCTAAAGCAGGGCCGAGATTTCGCGATTGGCGAATTCGAGGCGGTCCGAGAGCAGCCTGATGATCAGCTTGTGCAGCGCCGCCGCCGAGGTGGGGTCCTCGGCCTGCATCCTGTCGAAGGCCTCCTGCGTCAGCCGGTAGATGACGGTCGGCCCCTCGGCGACCACGCTCGCCGTCCGCGGCACGCCGCGATAGAAGCCCATCTCTCCCACCACCGTATGCCCGATCATGCGCCGCAGCCTAATCGGCCGGCCATGCTCGTCGATGATGGTGACGGCGACGCAGCCCGAGGCCTGGAGAACGACGGAATCGGAAGGCTCGCCCTGCCGGAACAGAAACTCTCCGGCATTCAACTCCTGGCACTGCATGTAGGAGGCGATCCGCGCGAAATCGACCGTGCCGCCGAATTCCGATTGCAGCCAGCTCTCGAAGCTGTGCGTCGAGGCGGCGCCCACCTCGTGATGCATCAGCAGCATGTCCTCGCACCACTCGATCGCCTCGTTGCGGCTGCCGAACACCTGATGCGGCCGCGTCGCGCCGAAGAAGCCCGCCCTCTCGAAGCTCAACCGCATGATGTCGCTCAAGCCCGAAAAACCGAGCGTCACGCCATGCTCCTCGCAATAATTGCGCAGCTTGACGAGGCTCAACACCGCCGAGGTATCGAGCCCGGGAACGGCGCTGAAATCGAGCACCACATAGCCTACGGGCTTTTCCCGCTGCCCCTCGATGGCTCGCTTGATGCGCTCGAACAGGCCGTTGGAGGAGCCGAAGAAGATGAAGCCGGAGAGCCAGAAGACGTGGACGCGCTTCCCCTCCTCGCGCAACAGGCGCGTCTGCTCCGGCGAGCGCTCGACATTGCTCGAGAATTCCTGGCGCGTGAGGTGGCGCCTGATCACGCCGATGCGGCTATAGCTCAGCGCGAACATGAGGCAGGCGCCGATGACGCCAACCACGACGCCCATGAAATAACCGAAATTGATGATGACCAGCGTCATCAGCCCGGTGAGCGCCCATTCCGTCCAGGAGCTTTGGGTCGGCGCTTCCCATAGCTCGAAGATGATCACGCCGCCGAGATAAGCGAGCATCCCACCGAGAATGGCTTTCGGCACAATGCTGCCGACATCGGCGCCAGAGAACAGCACGATCGCGCAGACCAGCCCGACGATGGCGCCGGCCCACCGTGTCGTGGCGCCGGACTCGTCGAGCAGCAAGCAGCCATTCATCGACAGCGAGCCGCCGAAGCCCCCGAGCACGGAAGCCAGCAGATTGGCGAGGCCGTTGGAGCGGAACTCCTGGTCGAGGTCGCCGCTTTTCTGGCGCGCCACTTCGAGGCTCGACACATCGAGCAGAAGCGCGATGGCCATCACGCCGCAAAAGGAGCCGATCTCGGCGCTGCTCTGGGCGATCACGCCCCAATCGACCTGGTGGCCGATCATGGCGCTGAGCGGCCACCACAGGCTCAACTGGCCGAGGCTTGGCAGGAACCATGCGCTGCGCACGGCCTCGTCGTTGACCACGCCGAAAAGGCTCCCATCAAGAAGCGAGAGGAAGACGAAGAAGACGATCGGCAAAGCGAGGAAGTCAGGGACCCATCGTCCGAGCAACGGGATGGCGATGGCAAACAGGATCCCGATGACGATCTGGGGTGCGTAGAGCGGCGAATAGAGCAGCTCCCAGCTCGAAGGCGCGAGCGTGAGATTGGTCTGGGTAACCACCTCCATGCCGCCGGTGATGAGCAGCAGGCCCGAGGCGGCAAGGAAGCCGCCGATCACCGGGTAAGGTATGAAGCGGAGCCATTGCCCCAACTTAAGCGCGCCGGCGCCGTAAAGCAGGATACCGGTGAGCAGCGTGCTCACCGAAAGGGCGACGAGCACATTGACGATGATCGTGGGCGTGCTCGCCCCCTTGGCGGAGAGAGCCGTGGCGATCGAGGCCGCGAGCACGCTCATCACCGCAACGGCGGGCGAGTCCGGCCCGCCAATGACCGGCGAGAAGGTCGAGGTCACCGCGATCACCACGCAGGTGACCACGGTGCCCATGATGAGTCCTGCCAGCCCAAGCGGAAAACCGCCGGCGAGATCGCCGGTGAAGATGAGCGCGGCGAAGGAGATGCAATAGGCGACCTGCACCACCGCCGAGATGGAGCCCGCCATGGCGTCCCGCCCGAGCGTTGACGCATCGATGTTGCGCGGGCGGCGGAGCGCGAGATTCGCCAGCAGTGACAAGGGCCTGATGCGGGAGTTTGAGGTTCAGTCGCGCCCGATCATGGCTGGCGCCAGCCCCAATGGCAAGCCGGGAGGCCTAAACCGGCTCGCAACCCGCAGCACGGCGATGGCGAAGAACGGCGTTTCGTGCACCAGGAACAGGAAGGTTTTCTCGGTGATGGGAGCGACCTCGCAGGCCGTCTTGGCCCTGGCCGTCGCCGCCCGCGGCGAACCGTCGATAAGAGCCATCTCCCCGAAAATGCCCCCGCCCGACAGGGTCTCGACGATCTTGCCGTCGCGCTCGACCTCGACCTCGCCCGAGCGGATGACATACATCTTGTCGCCCTTGTCGCCCTCCGAGAAGATCACCTCGCCCGGCTGGAACTTGGCGGGAGGGAAACCTGCATTGGCGAGAAGTTGGAAATCGGTGGCAGCCAGCGTCATGCGCGCGTCCTCCTTGCCCATCCAGGGCATGCCGGGGGTAAGTTATGACGGTCCTGTGACGATACTATAAAGACTGCCTTACGCCGATCTTACCCTTGCCACCGCTTCGAGCCAGCCGCCATAGCGCGCCTCCCGCTCGGTCTCGCTCATTTTCGGCTCGAATTCCTGCGCCGGCGCCCAGGCTCTCTCAAGCTCTCCCACATCGCCGAAAAAGCCCACGGCCTGGCCCGCGTGATAGGCGGCGCCGAGCGCCGTGGTCTCAGGGTTCCGCGCGATCTCGACGCTTTGACCGAGAATGTCGGCGAGCCGCTGCATGAGCCAGGCATTGCCGGTCATCCCCCCATCGACCCGCAAGGCCGACAGCGACGGGATGCCACTGACCGCCATGTCTTGACGCATGGCGGTCAAGAGATCGCGGGTC
>JALHTP010000501.1 GCA_022865725.1 Methyloceanibacter sp.
AGGCTTTGCCACCCTCGGCGAAGGGATAGCCCATCTTCACGCTGATCTCGGTCGTCACATTCTCGGCCGGCCAGCGCGAGATGTAGAAAAAGATGGGGCCGCGCTTGATCTTCTTGGGGTTGGACTCGGTCGGCTTGGCGACGGCGAAGCAAACCTTGGCGGCACCGGTCGCGGCATAAGCCGACCAGTCCTTGAATTTCTCCAAAAGTGTGACTTCTTGCGCCAATGCGGGCGTCGCGCAGAGCGTCCCGATGAGGCAAGCAGCTCGAACGGCTCGGCGCATCTCTCCGTCCCCGATTCGTGCGCAGGCGTGGAGCATTAAGCCTCGATTTTCCTTTGACCACAAGGGCCGGTCATCCCTGCCCGCGGCGCTTCCTCGGCGCCCCATGCACATGCGGCGCCAGGGCCACGGCTGCCGCGTGCTCGGCCACCGGGCGGCAGCCGAACCGGCCGAGAGAGCGCAGCCGGTCATACATGACGATGGCGCCGGCGGTGGCGAGATTGAGGGAAAAGGCGGCCGGAATCCGCACGAGATGCTGGCAGCGCGCGGCAAGCTCAGGGCTCAGCGCGCCGCGTTCCGGACCAAGCACATAGGCCGCCCGCACCGGATGCGGAAAGTTCGGAAGATCGTGGGCCTCTTCGAGGATCTCGACCCCGACCAGGCTACAGCCCCTGGGCAGCTTGAGATCGGCAAGGCTCCGCCAATGATAGAGCGGCAGATGGGTGGAGGCCTTCGAGGTGTCGGCCTGCATCGTGAGCGCCTTCTCGTCGGCGCCGATGGTGAAGACGAAGCTCGCTCCGAAGGCGTGGGCCGAGCGCAGCAGGTTGCCGAGATTGACGGGCTTGGAGATGCCCTCGGAGCCGATGGCGAAATAGCCGCGCGCAGGGGGGAGCAGGGTTTTCACAAGTCTTTCTGCCACAAGCCTGGCGGCGGGAGCAAAAGGGCAAACGCCGGCACGGCGATCGGCGATAATGGGACGTGTACCATTGTAGTCTTGGTTGCAAGCTCCAACCTGATGCTACAGAAGTTGCGTTCTCTTGCAAAATGCGAATCCTGGGGAATGTCCCGCGTGCAACCCGGCTTCAAGCGGGGCAAGATCGAACGCGCTTCTGTCTGGGCAACAACACAAGGGAGCGGCTCTGATGCGCGTTGCGCAATTCAGCGAATTTGGCGGACCTCAGGCGCTGCGCCTCGAGGAGGTGGCAGAGCCTCGCCCAGGGCCGGGCGATGTCCTCATCAAAGTGACGGCGGTCGGCCTCAATTTCTTCGACACGCTCCTGCTGCGCAACCAGTACCAGGTGTCCCCGCCGCTCCCCTTCTCGCCCGGAGCGGAGGTCGCCGGCACCATCGAGGGCGTCGGCATAAACGTGGCCGACTTCAAGCTTGGACAAAGGGTGGTGGCCTATATCGGCGGCAATGGCTGCCGGGAAAAAATCGTCACCAAGGCGAAGAACGCCGTTCCTATTCCCGATGGAGTGAGCGATGAGGTGGCGGCGGGGATTCCGATCACCTACGGCACCGCGCTGCATGGCTTGAAGGACCGCGCCAACCTTCAGGCCGGTGAGACCATGGCGATCCTTGGCGCCGCGGGCGGAGCGGGTCTCGCCGCCGTGGAGATCGCGAAGCTCATGGGCGCCCGCATCATCGCCGCCGCCTCATCAGGGGACAAGCTTGCCTTCGCGCGCGAGCATGGCGCCGATGAAGCCATCAACTATGAGACCGAGGACCTCAAGACGAGGCTCAAGCAGCTCGCGGCGCCGAAAGGCATCGACGTGCTCTACGATCCGGTTGGCGGCGCCTATGCCGAGCCGAGCTTGCGGGCGATGGCATGGGGAGGGCGCTATCTCGTCCTCGGTTTCGCCTCCGGCACGATCCCGAAGATTCCGCTCAATCTCGTCATGCTCAAGGGCTGCGCCATCATCGGCGTGTTCTGGACGGCGTTCGTCGAGCGCTATCCGGAGAAGCATCG
>JALHTP010000502.1 GCA_022865725.1 Methyloceanibacter sp.
GGCCGGCAGCACAATGCCGAAGAAGCGCTTGCCGCGCTGGCGCTGGCCAAGCGGCATTTCGACCGCGTCTCCTTCGATCTGATCTATGCGCGGGAAGGACAGAGCGTGCGCGCTTGGGAAGAGGAGCTTGCCCGCGCGCTCGATCACGCCGCCGACCACCTTTCGCTCTATCAGCTCACCATCGAGGAGGGCACGCCGTTCGCCGCCCGCCATGCCGCGGGCACCCTGCGCACGCCCAACGGCGCAGTGGCCCGCGCGCTCTACCTCCTGACCCAGGAGCTTTGCGAGGCGGCGGGGCTTCCGGCCTACGAGGTGTCCAACCATGCGCGGCCGGGATCGGAGTCGCGCCACAATCTCATTTATTGGCGCGGGCACGACTATGCGGGCGTCGGCCCCGGCGCCCATAGCCGCATCACCACGGACGGCACGAAGCGGGCGCTCTCGGCGATCAAGTCTCCCGAAGCCTGGCTTGCCGAGGTCGAAATCTCGGGTCGCGGCTTTGCCAGCGAGGAGACCCTGAATGC
The DNA here is from genome assembly GCA_022865725.1 of Methyloceanibacter sp. GTDB lineage: Bacteria > Pseudomonadota > Alphaproteobacteria > Rhizobiales > Methyloligellaceae > Methyloceanibacter. The sequence goes on from JALHTP010000502.1 coordinate 525, forward strand.
GGCGGAAGCCGCGGACGAATATCTGCTGATGGGTTTGCGTCTCAGCGAGGGGATCGACCTTGCGCGGCTTGCCGCCATCGGCGGTCGCGCTCTGGACGAGGACCGCTTGCAGGCGCTGGCGCGTGAAGGGCTGCTGACGCGGAACGACACAAAGCTTGCCGCCACGCCCAAAGGCCGCCTCGTGCTGAACCGCCTGATCCTCGAGCTTGCCGCCTAATAAGACGAGGCGGTGGCGAACGAGCTCGGCGCGGGGTCGATCACTTGCGGACCGCCTTCGCGCACTTCGAGGATGGCGAGGCCTCGTTCGCAGGTGCCGTCGGAAAGCAGGCGGAACAGCCCATCGACGCCGGTAAAGCCGCTCGGCCGCGTTAGCTGGGACATCGTGTAGCGCTGCCCGGGCGCGTTCTGCGACAGCGACACGGCAAGGCTCACTGCGTCATAGGCGAGGCTTGCGATGCGGGGCGGCGCGGCGCCATAGGTCTTCGAGTAGCGCTGCACGAAATTGCTCCACCCCTTCGGATCGGGGGCCGGATACCAGCCGCCGAGCAGCGCCCGGTCGCCGCCGATATTCGGATAATCCCACTGCCCGGTGCCGATGAACTGCACGCGCGCGCTGGAAAGCTCCTCGGAGGCAAGCAGCGGCGCCAGAGAGGGAAGCTCGTCGCGCCCGGCAGGCAGGAACAGCGCATCTATCGCCTGGCCGGATTTGATCGCGCTCGCCACCTGTCGCACCGGCCCGAGCATGGCGTTGGAATCGTCGGGCGGGAAGGTCGCCCGCACCGCCGCCTGTCCTCCGCCCGAGGAGACGACACGCGCGAAGGCCGTCTCGGCGAGCCGGCCATAGGCGGATTGCGGGACAAGCTCGGCGAAATTGCGCTTTCCCCTCGACATGGCGAAGGAGACGATGCGCGGCACGTCGCGGCCGGGCTGGAAGCTCAAGAGATAGACGCCGTTGCCGGCAACCTTCTCGTCGCTGGAGAAGGCGATCATCGGAACGCCGCCCTGGCGCGCGACGGGAGCCGCGCCCGAGACCTCCTGGGCAAAGAGCGGCCCGATGATGAGTTCCGCGCCATCCCGCAGCGCGCTTTCGGCCGCCAAGCGCGCGCCTTCGGGCGAGCCTTTGGTGTCCTTGGGGATGAGCGTCACGTTCGGATTGTCGAAGTCGAACAGCGCCAGCTCGGCCGCCTGCTTGAGCGCCTTGGCCACGGCAGGCGTCGAGCCCGAGGCGGTGATGGGAAGGAGCACCGCCACCTTCACGGCGCCGGTCGAGCCGGTGATGCCGGGGCCGGGTCCGTCCCCGCCGCCGCCAGGCGCGCCGCAGGCGGCAAACAGCATCGCCACGGCCAGGCTCGCGAGGATAAGCCGGAGAGCGCCGCGGTGAGCATCGATACTGATTGGAAGCCGCATGGCCCCTTTGCTCCAAGGTCCTTCCGCGTTGCCGGCGCGTGCCTTGGTCCTTGGCGGCAGTTGCAATGGTCCGCTTAACCCAACGGGCCTCGATCCATCGAGCCGCTTGCCCCTGGCGCGAACTTTGCCCGCAACTATGGCTCAATCGTGATGGACGAATGATGACTATATCACGTAACGTTTTTGCGCCTAGGGCTTGGCGCCGCAAGCGAATCAGACCCGATCTTTAAGTCTAACGGCAAACGCGGGCTACGCGTGCAAGACGATAGAGACGAGGACGAGACCGCAATCGTCACGCGCCGGACAGTGACGCGCGCCGGCGAGGTGCTTGCCGACCTGATCGCGCGGCCGCTCACGCCAGGCCTCTATCTCGTGGCGACGCCGATCGGCAATCTCGCCGATATCTCGCTCAGGGCTCTCTCCGTGCTCGCCCGCGCCGACCTCATTGCCGCCGAGGACACGCGCCACTCCAAGAAGCTCCTCACCCATTTCGGCATCGCGGCCAAGCTAACGCCCTATCACGAGCACAATGCCGAGCGGGAGCGGCCGCGGCTGCTGGCGCGGCTGCACGCTGGAGCCTCGGTGGCGCTGATCTCCGACGCCGGCACGCCGCTCGTCTCCGACCCCGGCTACAAGCTGGTGCGTGAAGCGCTCGATGCGGGGTTCATGGTGACCAGCATCCCTGGCCCCTCCGCCACGCTGGCCGCCTTGACCAGCGCGGGCCTTCCGACCGACACCTTCCTCTTCGCGGGCTTCCTGCCGCCGAAATCGGGCCCGCGCCGGGCGCGGCTTGCGGAGCTTGCGAGCGTGCCGGCGACGCTGGTCATCTTCGAGTCCGGTCCGCGCCTCGGGAAGAGTCTTGCCGACATGGCCGAGGTGCTGGGCCCGCGCGAGGGGGCAATCGCCAAGGAGCTGACCAAGCTGCATGAGAGCGTAACGCGAGGGCGGCTCGACGCGCTGGCGAGCGAGATCTCAGGTAGCGAGACAGTGAAGGGCGAGTTCGTGGTGGTGATCGGTCCACCTTCAGAGGACGCCGCCGACGCCAGCGACGAGCAGATCGTCTATCAGCTCGAGCAGGCGCTCAAGCTCGAGAGCTTCCGCGACGCCGTGCGCTCCGTTGCCGAAGTGCTGAATGTCAGTCGCGCCCACGTCTACGAGCTCGGGCTCAAGCTGACCCGGGCGCGCGATTGACCATGCGCCAGGCGCGGGTCAAGGCCTATCGGAGAGGGCTGTTCGCCGAGACGGTCGCGGCCCTTCTGCTTCGCCTCAGAGGGCACCGCATCGTGGCGCAGCGCTACAGGACTCCCGTCGGCGAGATCGACCTCGTGGCGCTGAAGGGCAGGCGGCTCACCTTCATCGAGGTGAAGCGGCGCAAGACCGCGGACGACGCTGCCTGGACGCTGCCTGCCAAGCAGCGGCGGCGCATCGTCAGAGCCGCGCAATATTGGCTCGCCGGCCACCCGGATTTCGCCGGTCACGACATCGCCTTCGACGTGGTGCTGGCGGCGCCTTGGGCCTGGCCGCGCTATATCGAGAACGCCTTTTCCGTGTAATAAGGGCGCGCCATGGCCCTCAAAGTCGCCTTCCAGATGGACCCCATCGAGCGCATCGATATCAGGGGCGATTCCACCTTCGCGCTGCTGCTCGAAGCGCAATGGCGTGGCCACGACGTGTTCTATTACACGCCCGACAATCTCTCGCTCCGCGACGGCAAGCTGATTGCCGAAGGCCACAGCCTGACCGTTGAGGACAGGCCCGGCGATCACTACCGGCTCGCGCATTCGCGCAGCGTGGACCTTGCCGAGTACGACGTGGTGCAGCTCCGCCAGGACCCGCCTTTCGATATGGCCTACATCACCACGACGCATCTTCTGGAGCGCTTGCAGCCCCACACGCTCGTGGTCAACGACCCGGCAAGCGTGCGCAACTCGCCCGAGAAAGTTTTCGTGCTCGATTTTCTCGATCTGATGCCGCCGACGCTCATCACCCGTTCTGCCGATCAGATCCGCGCCTTCCGCGCCAAGCACAAGGACATCGTGGTGAAGCCGCTTTACGGGAATGGCGGCGCCGCGATCTTCCACATCGCGCCGGGCGACACCAATCTCAACTCGCTGATCGAGCTGATGGGCGCGACCTTCCGCGAGCCGATCATGGTGCAGCGCTACCTTCCCGAGGTGCGCAAAGGGGACAAGCGCATCATTCTGGTCGATGGCGAGATCGCCGGGGCCATCAACCGCGTGCCGGCGCTGGACGAGACGCGCTCGAACCTGCATGTCGGGGGCACGGCGCAACCGGCGACGCTGACCAAGCGCGACAAGGAGATTTGCGCGAGGCTTGGACCCGAGCTGAAGAGACGCGGGCTGATCTTCACCGGCATCGACGTGATCGGCAACTCCCTCACCGAGATCAACGTGACCTCGCCGACCGGCATCAGGCAGATCGCCGAGTTCGGCGGACGCGACATCGCCGCTATGATCTGGGACGTGGTGGAGAAGAAGGTGGCGGCCGAGCGGCGCAAGGGGCGAACGCGGTGAGTGCCGACCCCAAAGGGCTCGGCGCCTTGTTCGACGCCCATACCGACGCCGAGTTCAAAACGCGCGACATCGAGGCGACCATGGCCACCATGAGCGACCGGCCGCATGTCACGCATGTGCCGACCATGACGGGGGGCGCGGGTCGCGATGCGGTGCGGCGCTTCTACGACACCTGGTTCATCGGGCATTGGCCCGAGGACACGGTCGTCACGCCGATCTCGCGCACGGTGGGAGAGACCCAGATCGTCGACGAATTGATGATCGACTTCACCCATGATTGCGAAATGCCGGCGCTTCTGCCCGGGGTCAAACCCACAGGGCGCAGGGTGACGATCCCCTTCGTCGTGGTGGTCGGCTTCGAGGACGGCAGAATCGCGTTCGAGCGCATCTATTGGGACCAGGCCTCGATGCTGGCGCAGCTTGGGCTGCTCGATGCAACCAAGCTGCCGGTGTCGGGCGCGGAGCAGGCCGCACGCCTGCTCGACCCTGATCTCCCGTCCAACACGCTGATCCCCAAGACCTGAAGCGGTCAGCTCGGCTTTGCACGCTTCGGGCGCGGAGCGCTTCCACTAGGCTTTGGAGCACTTGGCTTTGATGTGGCCGGAGGCGTCGCTTCCTGGCTGGCTGATGCGGGCGGGCGGCGCCTGAAGAAGGCGCTCCAGCCATGCGGAATGAGACCCGCGCCCCAGCCGAGCGCCACCCAATAGAACCACCACGCCTTCGGCGTCACGACGAGATTGACGAGGAAAAGAAGCAGCACCACGGCCACATAAGCGAAGAGGTGGACGGTGAAGCTCCGCGCGCATTTATCGATGAAGATGCGCTCGCGCCGCCGCGTCTGGCGCAAGAGCAGCGCGAGATCGTGGGTGGCGACGGCGATACCCCAGCCCATCAGCACCCAGGGAAACCAGAGCGTGCCGGGCGTGAGCCAGAGATTGACCGCGGCGCAAATGAGCGTGCCCGCGACGAAAGCCACGAGATGCGCGAGGAAGATGCGCATCGACAAATCTTTGAACATGGCCTCGCCCCCTAGGCTGTCTAAGCACCGCCACTTTACGCTAGTCTTGCGACAGCTTCGCGCCTTGACCCAGGACAAGCCCGGTCGAGCGCAGGGGAGCGATGTTCGCTGATTGTTCTTGCCGAAGGTTGCGCGCTTCGCTAGAGTGATTGGGGCTTGGACGGGGGTTCAGCGATGTTTGCGCGAGTCACGACGGTCGCTTTCGAGGGGATCGAGGCGCGCGCCGTCGACGTGCAAATCCAGATCGGGCCGGGGCTCCCCGCCTTCACCATTGTCGGTCTCCCGGATAAGGCCGTGGCCGAGAGCCGCGAGCGGGTGCGCGACGCGCTCAACGCCATCGGCCTCGCGCTCCCGCCAAAGCGCATCACCGTCAATCTCGCCCCTGCCGACCTGCCCAAGGAAGGCAGCCATTACGACCTCCCCATCGCGCTCGGGCTGATGGCGGCGACGGGCGCCATCGCTCGCGACGCGATCGAAGGTTTTTGCGTGCTCGGCGAATTGTCGCTCGACGGCTCGATCGCCACGGTGGCCGGGGTGCTTCCCGCGGCCATCGGCGCCAACGCTCTCGGCAAGGGGCTCATCTGCCCGTCCTCTTGCGGCGCGGAAGCCGCTTGGGCGGCGGCCGACATGACCATCCTCGCGCCGCAAGACCTGCTTCAGCTCATCAACCACTTCAAGGGTTTGCAAACCTTGCGGCGGCCGGTGCCGACGCCGGACGCGGGCGACGAGGCAATGCCCGACCTGAGGGACATCAAGGGCCAGGAGACCGCCAAGCGCGTGCTCGAAGTCGCGGCAGCCGGCGGCCACAATCTCCTGATGATCGGACCGCCCGGCGCCGGCAAGTCGATGCTGGCGCGGCGGCTGCCGTCGATCCTGCCGCCGCTCGAGCCGGCCGAGATGCTCGAGGTGAGCATGATCAGAAGCCTCGCCGCCGATCTTGCCGGCGGGCGCATCGGCAGGACGCGGCCGTTCCGCACGCCGCATGGCGGCGCTGGTCGGCGGCGGCACCCGGCCCCGTCCGGGCGAAGCGGCGCTCGCCCATCTCGGCGTGCTGTTCCTCGACGAGCTGCCTGAGTTCCACCCGCAAGTGCTCGACGCGCTGCGCCAGCCGCTGGAGACGGGAGAGACGGTGATCGCGCGGGCGAACCACCGGATCACCTACCCCTCGCGCATCCAGCTCATCGCCGCGATGAA
>JALHTP010000503.1 GCA_022865725.1 Methyloceanibacter sp.
GGGTACGGCCGATGCGGCGGTCCTCGATCAGCTCGCTACGCGGTGCCCGACCACCTCGAGCTCCGCGGGCGCGTTCCGCCCTTGCTCGAGCCGCAACCGCTCGACATCACGCTCCTCGAGAAGCTCGATTTTCTTGAGCTCGTCGGAAGCCTCGTCGAGATCCCCGCGGGCCGCCGCGAGCTTCGCCGCAAGATCCGAGGCCGAGGCCGTCAGATTGTTGCGCCTCTGGATCGCGGCCTTGGCGAAGGTCGGATAGGCGTAATGGTTGACGTCGGTTATGCCGGCGCGCTCCTGCTCGATGGCGATCTGCCGGTCGAGATCCACGGCCATATGGTTAAAGTCGCCGATCATGGCCTCGATATCGGCGACCTTGCGCCGCTTCTCCTCGACATCGAAGCGCTTCAGGCGGATCAGTGCGTCGCGTGACTTCATGACTCATTACCCTCAAAACGGCTCAGACCCCGTACGGTGAAGTTCAATATTCATGCCAGTGCCATGCTGGCTGTGGCGGCGCTCCCAGGCGTCCCGATCCTGGCCGAAGACGGCCTAGCTTGGGACGAAGACGAGCGGACCACAGCGCGGGATCGGGGGCGCCGGTCAGAACCCATGTCATTCAAAAGAATCGGCAATTTGCGCCTCGAAGCGTCCAAAGCCTTGGTCAGGACCGGACCCCCCTGCCCCTCCAGACCGATCATCACCAAGAGGGCTTAAGGGGCGGTAAACCATATGGCTGGCATTTAACCGATGGCGGAGACGCATCCATGAAAGGATCGTTAGCGCTCGCCTTAAGCTTAGCTTTTGTTAACTATTGGCCGTTAATTTGTTGATTCGAATTAATTAACCATCTGCGTAGCGTTAAGGGGCGGATAAGCGGACTAGCGGATGACGGGGGATTGAAATGCGGGTTCTTCTAATCGAGGACGATAGCGCGACCGCCCAAAGCATCGAACTGATGCTGCAGTCGGAAGGCTTTAACGTCTACAAGACCGACCTCGGTGAAGAGGGCGTCGACCTCGGCAAAATTTACGACTACGACATCATTCTGCTCGACCTGAACCTCCCCGACATGAGCGGGTACGAGGTGCTCAAGACGCTGCGGGTCAGCAAGGTTCAGACGCCAATTCTGATCCTGTCGGGCCTTGCCGGCATCGAGGACAAGGTACGCGGGCTCGGCTTCGGCGCCGACGACTACATGACCAAGCCCTTCCATAAGGACGAGCTGGTCGCGCGCATCCACGCCATCGTGCGCCGGTCGAAGGGCCACGCCCAGTCGGTGATCCAAACCGGCGGCTTGAAGGTCAATCTCGACACCAAGACGGTGGACGTCAACGGCCAGCGGGTGCATCTGACCGGCAAGGAATATCAGATGCTCGAGCTGCTCTCTCTGCGCAAAGGCACCACGCTGACCAAGGAGATGTTCCTGAACCATCTCTACGGCGGCATGGACGAGCCGGAGCTGAAGATCATCGACGTCTTCATCTGCAAGCTCAGGAAGAAGCTCGCGGCGGCAACCGGCGGCAAGCACTATATCGAGACGGTCTGGGGCCGCGGCTACGTGCTGCGCAACCCGGAAGACGAATCCGAAGCCGCCTAGCCAAGTCTCACATCTAAAGCTGTCATGGCCGGGCTCGTCCCGGCCATTGACGTTTTTGCCGTCAGCGAAAAGACGCGGATCGGTCTATCATGGAGACGCGATGCGACGCGGAGCACCAGCGTTGCAATATCGGCCGCCGCCTCCCAGTCGCAGGCCCCCTACCCTACCTTTCGGCGCTTGGCGTCCTCGCGCGCCCGCGCACTTGCCACAGCCTCGAGCGTGAAACTGAAAATCCCGTGATGCCCCTCGGGCACGGCCGCGAAGTCATGACTCAATCCGGTCGTCGTCTCCGCGGCGCCAAGCACGAGATAGCCGTCGGCGGCAAGCCGCGAAGCCAGCCGGCAAAGCACGCCGCGCTTGGTGGCCTCGTCGAAATAGATCAGCACGTTCCGGCAGAAGATTACGTCGAACGTCCCAAGCGCCTGGCCGTCATCGAGGAGATTATGCGTTCGGAACTCGACCTTGCCACGAATATCGGGGCCGATCTCCCAAGCGTTTCCGACCTTGTTGAAATA
>JALHTP010000504.1 GCA_022865725.1 Methyloceanibacter sp.
ACGGTGATGGGGAGGGAACGCATCACCATGAATGGATATCACTCCCACATGCTCACGTAAACAGAAATAAATGATTTACGAGGCGTAAATTCGCGTATATCATTCATTCGGGCGCTGGTAGGAGGGAGAATAGAAATGGCCAAAATCCGCATCAAAACCCGCTTGCCCCGTGAAGCGTGGGCTTTCGCTGCCGTCGTGACGCTTGTCTCGATGGTGTCCTCTTATATTCAAGGACCTGCGGGTCCCGATCAGGCCATGCCGCGCGTGGCGCAGGCCCTCCATCAAGAGGACGGACCTCGAGACACCGGCGTGTTCACCGCCGCCCTCATACCAAATTGGCAAATCCGCCTGGGTGGCCATGCAGACTAAGGCGATGAGCGATTTGACGGTCTCCGCTGGTGAAGCGGCGCGACGGCTTGGCGTGGGGCCGACCACGATCCAACGATGGGTCGAAAGTGGGGTGCTCCATGCCGAGCGCACGCCCGGCGGGCATCGCCGGATTTACGTCACCGAGCTGCGTCGCCTGATTGCAGCGAACCGTCCGACAGAACTGAGCGGGCTGCTCGCGGATTGGCTTGACGTGCTGATGGCCGGTGAGCCGCGTAAGGTCAAAACTGCTCTGCTCGCCGCACGGCAGAAAGCTGACAGCTGGGCGGAGACGGCCGATGAGATTGCGTCCGCAATCGCCGAACTCGGACGGCGGTGGGAGGCGGGAGCGTGTCGGATATTCGAGGAACGCTCGGTCAGCGAGGCCTTGCGGCGTGGGGCCGCGCTCTGCGCTGCGGAAATGCTCTGCGCCGACCATGCACCCCGCGTTGCACTCTTCACGGTCGAAGGCGAGCGCCACACCTTGGGACTGTCGCTGGCAGAGCTGGTGTTTGCTGAAGCAGGCTGGCGGGTCTTCTGGCTCGGCGAAGGACCGCCCTCAGACGAAATCGAGCCGCTCGTCGACAAGCTGAAGCCGCATCTGCTCGTCGTCTCTGCCTCTTCGGTCACGCGCGCTGCCGCAGTCGCGCGTTATCAAGCAGAGCTGAGCCGCGTGGCGGCGAGGACCCGCGTCGGAGTCGTATTGGCTGGCAGCGGAGCGTGGGCGCCGGCGGCAAAGGCACATCGCATCGTCTCCTTCCAAGATCTCCGCTGCTTGCTTGTTGAGTTGCCTCGCAGCAAGGCCAGAAAGAGGTGGATGACGGAATCACAAGCCCGAAGGACACATTCCGGAGCATCTTCCAGGCGGCCCGGGTGAAACTGTCAGATCCTTGAGAGGGTCGAGGTCGATTTCAAATGTGTAGCAGTTGCGACATAAATTTTGTTCTGGTGTCAAAGGAGAGAGATCATGAAACTGAAATACCCCTTCAAAACTGTCGAGACGGGCAGGAAGCACGGTTTTCCACAGATCGCAGGCGGCAGCAACCGTCCCGCGGTCTGTGCCAAGCCGAGGGGCACGGCTGATCGCGGAAGGTAGCCCGACATAATTCGCCGAGTTGGTTGGCAGGTCTTGCCGCCAACCCTGTTTTGCGCAAGGTGGCACCATTGGCTTTGTTCCGTTTGGCCTATATCAGCACGTCTCTCCTTGCCGGGAGAAGCGCCGCGCGCCGCGGTGCGGCTCTCGCCGACATCTTGCTTATGTCTCGCCGAAACAACGAGGCGGTCCATGTCGCCGGCGCTCTCCTCGCCACCGAAAGCAATTTTGCTCAAGTGCTTGAAGGCGAGCGTGCCGACGTTGAGACCATTTACGCCCGCATCGCCACAGATCCTCGGCACAAGGACCTCGTCCTACTACTCGCCGGGTCTCTTACGGCACGCGAATTCCCACAATGGTCCATGGCCTTTATCGGACCCTCGCATTCGGCCGACGAAGCGGTTCAGCGCGTCGCCGGGAACTTGTCCGCTACGGAGCGCGGCGATCGCGCCCGCCATTTCGTGAACTTCATGCGCGACATGTTGATGGCTCACACGCCATAGCGCGCCG
>JALHTP010000505.1 GCA_022865725.1 Methyloceanibacter sp.
CCGATCCGCGCGGACCCGACGGGAAGGCTCTCATCGGACCGTTCCAGGCCGGCGGCGAGCTCTATCAAGGCAAGACCCTTCTGCCTGTGCGCTTCATCGTGGCGAAGATGGCTGAGACCGGAGGGGTGCCTGCCTCAGCGACTAAGCCTTTGCTCGACGCATTGAGCGAGATCGTGCCGATCCACACGCCGGCCCACCAGTTCCGCCTAGATGCGGGATTGGGCAACCGCGTCGTCTTCTATGGCCAGACATCGGTCAGCGGCACCAGCGTCGATATCGGCCACGCCCATATCGACCAGGTGGTGATCGAGCTCGCCAAGCAGAATTTCCGGCTCATCAAGCAGATGGTGCATTTCGACAAGCCGGCGCAAGGCGGCAGCCCGGAAGCCATCATCGCCGACGGCGCCGCGGGCTCCACCCATGCCGGCGGCTTCTCGGCCGGCTTCAACGACGGTAGCCCCATGGCCATCAAGAGCGACTGGCCGAGCAATTATGGGGCGCTCGGCGACAGCAACAAGACCTACAACGCCCACCTCATCGCCATCGATTACAGCGCCGGCGTCGAGGATGAGATCCCCGAGGCGACGCTCAAGGCCTATTACCGCAACGCCGATATGTGGGACTGCTGCTCGGCGATCCTCGTGCCGTTTGCCGACCAGGATCCCGATCCAAAATTTCGCGACTATATGTACAATCCGCTCGAAGTGTTCGATCAGAACTCGGCGCGGGACGTCGCGGCAGCCCTGGCCAGTCTCGACGAGCGGTCGTTCTTCGAGAAGCACGGCGCGTTCTATTGCGCCGAGGGACAATATGTCGTCGCTAATCTAGGGCCCCAGGAGGATTCCGACGGCGGCACGCTCCTGAAGAAGAGCCGCTACGGCGACACGGCGTTCGGCCGGCTCATCGACAATTTCACCAAGGCGCCGGGCTGTGCCGGCATGTCGGCGGCGGAGCGCGAGAAGCACCCCTCGATCGGCTGGGAATATCTCGTCGAGCTCGGCCCCGACAAAGGCGGCATCAGCGGCGCGCAAGCCCTCATTCTCACCGCCACCGACCGCCACGGTGTGGCGCTGGACTGGATCCCCGAGGACATCGAAGGCTGGCAGACCTATCGCCCGAAAAACACGGAGGCGCTGATCGCGCGACCGATGACCGTGGCGACGCTGGCCTGGGCGCTGCTCCGTCTCTATATGCCGCGCGATGCGGTGGCGCGCGCCATCGCCGCCGACATCGGCCGGGCCTACGCGCAGGGCGACGAGCAGGTCAAAGGTGCGGTCAAGCTGTTGATTGGAGGCGCCGATCCGACGACGCCCGCAGGGCAAGCGCTCCTCGCCGGCGTAAGCGCCAAGGCGGCGACCGGCCTCCTGCTCGGGCTCCTGTCCAGCGAGGAGGTCGCCGCGTCGCTCCTGTCAAAGGCAGGGTTCAACGAGATCACCAACGACGCCGACAAAGAGCGCGTGCTGGCCGCCTATCAGGAATTTCTCGGCGTCCTGCAAAATGCCGACTATTCGACGCAAACCTCGCTCGACCGTGCGCTGGCCGAAGCCGACGCCAAGCTTGGCGGCCTCACCGTCACGCGCACCTTCTTCAATCGGGCGACGCAAGAGCGCCTGCCGGCCAAGAGCACGGTGATGAAATACGCGGCCCCCCCGTGTTTCGGCATGTGGGCGCAACAGCCTTTCCTCGCCGAGACCGGCTGCCTTCGTTATGTGGCAACGGCGATGCATGTCAGCCAGAAGAAGAACCCTGCGTCTTAACCTTGCAGATTCGTAACTTCGCGATGAGCGCGGCCGCGCTATACAGTTCGGGCCACGGCTCCTCCGAGCAAACCTAACGGGTCAGGGACGTCAGGATTTGAAGCCCGCAAGAGCAAAAATCCAAATTCTCATGATTGCCGCCGCCGCGATCGCGTTTGCCGCGGTGCCTGCGCTCGGTGAGTCCTATTTCGGCCGGTTCATCGGCAAGTTCGTCGCCGAGTTCAGCGAAGACGACGGCGGGCGCAAGGTCACGCTCAAGGAGCCTTACAGCTTCGTCGATCCCGCCGGGCTCGAATGGGACGTGCCCGATGGCTACAAGACCGACGGGGCCTCGGTGCCCGCCGCGCTCTGGGCGTTCTACCCGCCCTTCACCGGGAACTACCGCTCGGCCGCCGTCATCCACGACTATTACTGCGACACGAAATCGCGCGGCTGGCAGGACACGCACAAGGTCTTCTATTTCGCCATGCGCGCCGCCCATGTCGACGAGAAGACGGCCAAGATCATGTACGGCGCCGTCTATCTGTTCGGGCCGCGCTGGGGGCCGGGCACCGCGCCGGGTCAGCGCGCTGCGCCGGTCAAGGCCACGCAGGAGCAGCAAGAGAAGGTGGTGAAGGGTCTGCAAGACCTGGTCGACAAGGATAATCCCGATCTCGATAGTCTTCTGGCCGAGGCCAAGCGCATGAGCGCTAGGGAAACGAGCATAGTGCCGGAGAGCCCGGAGTGACCGCAGTCAGCCCGGCCGCGACACGCCGCGCTGTCGCCATAGTTCTGGTTTGGATGACGCCCAGGAGCGAAGACTAACCAACGCCACTGAACGTCTATGGGGAGACGTTCGCAGAGACTATACTCCCTAGCGAGTTGGTCGTGAAGGTTCGAGCTCCGTCCGTGATCCCCGCCTGATGAAATCGGTTCGCGTCTTCGTCTCCTCTCCCGGCGACACGCATTTCGAGCGGATGCGGGTCGAGCGCGTGGTCGAGCGCCTGAACGGCGAGTTTTCCGGCATGGCCAAGCTCGAAGCCATCCGCTGGGAAGGCAAATACTACCAGGCCCGCGCCACCTTCCAGCAGCAAATCCCCGAAGCCGCCGAGTGCGACCTCGTCATCGCCATCCTACGCCACAGGCTCGGCACCGAGCTGCCCGACGACTTCCCCACCATGCCGAACGGGGAGCCTTATCCGTCAGGCACCGCTTACGAGATCCTGTCGGCGATCGAGGCGAGCAAGATCAAATCCGTCCCCGACGTCTATGTGTTCCGCTACAGCGAGCCGCCGACCGTCAAGCTCGACGACGAGGCCACCAACAAGCTCGTCAGCGAGCAATGGAACCGGCTGAAGAGCTTCTTCAAGACCTGGTTCCAGACGCAGGACGGCAAGTTCAAGCTCGCCTTCCACTCCTTCCAGAGCACCGATGAATTCGAGGGCGAGATCGAGAAGCTGCTTCGCGGCTGGCTCGAGGAGAAAGTCCTCAAGGGCCGCTCGGTGCTCTGGCCGATCGACACCAAGGGCTCGCCCTTCCGCGGCCTCGCCGCCTTCGGCGCCAAGCATGCGCCGGTCTTTTTCGGCCGCTCGCGCGACATCACCAAGGCCATCGACGCGCTGAAGGACGCTGGCGGGCGCGGCAATCCCTTCCTGCTCATCGTCGGCGCGAGCGGGTCGGGCAAATCCTCGCTCGCGCTCGCGGGGCTCAGCCCGCGGCTCACAGCACCTGGCGTGGTGCCGGCCGTCGATGTCTGGCGCGTCGCGGTGATGCGCCCTGGCGAGGACCCGGGTGGCCCCATAGCCGCGCTCGCCGCGCGGCTGTTCCAGTCCGAGAACGAGCTCGACGAGGACGACAAAGGGCGCCTGCCGGCCCTGCCTGAGATCGCCGAGAGCGATTATGCCACCAAGGCCGATCTCGCCGGCCTCTTCGCCCATGCCGACGAGACGAGCGCCAAGCCTATCCTGCGTGCGCTCGACCGGATCGCAGAAACCGAGGCGCAGAGGAGCGGCCACGACCGCCCTGTGCGCGCCGACCTCCTCATCGTCGTCGATCAGCTCGACGAGCTGTTCGGAGGCGGTATCAGCGAGGAGATGCGCGCGCGCTTCGCCACGCTGATCGCGCATCTCGTGGCGACGGGGCGCGTCTGGGTGATCGCCACGCTTCGCGCCGATCTCTACGAGCGCTTCCTGAAAGAACCCGAGCTCCTGGCGATGAAGACGAAAGGCGCGACCTACGATCTCGCGCCTCCGGGCGCCACCGAGATCGACGAGATCATTCGCGGCCCGGCGACCGCCGCGGGCCTCGTCTACGAAACCGATCCCAAGACCGGCGAG
>JALHTP010000506.1 GCA_022865725.1 Methyloceanibacter sp.
CGGCATGCCGAGCTTGCCGCGCTTGAAATCCACCATGCGATAGGTGCGCGTATGCCCGCCGCCCCGATGCCACATGGTGACACGGCCATGTTTGTTGCGGCCGCCGGACTTGGTGAGCCCCTCGGTGAGCGCCTTGACCGGCTTGCCCTTCCACAGATGGCTGCGGTCGACCAGCACGAGCTGCCGCTGGCTCGGCGTGGTGGGCTTATATGTTTTGAGCGCCATCTCGTCAAATCCTCGTCGTCACGTCGATCTTGTCGCCTTCGGCGAGCTTGACGATCGCTCTCTTGACGTCCTGCTGCTTGCCTTTGATCCCGCGGAAGTTCTTGGTCTTGCCTTTGCGGGTCAGCGTGTTGACCGACAGCACCGTGACCTTGAACAGCAGCTCGATCGCCGCCTTGATCTCGGGCTTGGTCGCATCGCGGCGCACCTTGAAAATCACCTGATTGAATTCCGAGGCCGCGCTCGACTTCTCGGTGATGACCGGCGAAAGGATCACGTCATAGGCGGAGAGTGCGCTCATTTGAATCGCGCCTCCAACGCCTCGACCGCGGCCTTGGTCAGCACGAGCTTCTCGTGCCGCAAGATGTCGTAGACATTGATGCCGGCGACGGGGAGCACGTCGACATGCGGCAGGTTGCGCGCGGCCCGCGCGAACGCCTCTTGCACCGTCGCTCCGTCGATGATCAGCACCGAGCCGAAGCCGAGCTTGGCGAAGCGCAACTTGAGCTCCTTGGTCTTGCCTTCTTTCAGCTCGCAGCTGTCAATCACGACCAGCGTCTCCGACTTGGCCTTGGCCGACAGGGCATGCTTGAGCGCAAGCGCCCTCACCTTCTTTGGCAGGTCGATGGCGTAACTGCGCGGCTTAGGCCCGAACGACTTGCCGCCGCCTCTGAACAGATTGGCCCGGCGGCTTCCGTGCCGCGCGCGGCCGGTGCCCTTCTGCCGGTAGAGCTTGGCGCCGGTATAGTTGATCTCGGACCGGTCCTTGACCGAAACCGTGCCGCCCCGCCGCTTGGCGAGCTGGTAGCGCACCATGCGCTGCAGGATGTCGGGACGCGGCTCGAGCCCGAACACCTCGTCGGAAAGATCGACCGTGCCCGCCTTCTTGGCGTCGAGAGTGGTTACGTCGGCCTTCATTACTCTTGGCTCCCACCCTCTGCCGGCTCGGCGGCGGCTTCTGCCGCCTGCTCGGGCCCGGCTTTCTTCGCTTGATCGCCCGCGGCGTTACGGAAGGCGCCGGGCTTCGGCGCAGCCTCGGGCAATGCGCGCTTCACCGCGTCGCGCAGCAGCACCCAGCCGCCTTTGGCGCCAGGCACCGCGCCGCGGATCATGATCAGCCCGCGCTCGGGATCGGTCTTCACCACCCGCAAATTCTGCGTGGTGACGTTGGTATCGCCCATATGGCCGGCCATCTTCTTGCCCTTGAACACCTTGCCGGGGTCCTGGCGCTGGCCGGTCGAGCCATGGCTCCGATGGCTCACCGAGACGCCGTGGCTGGCGCGCAGGCCATGGAACCCGTGGCGCTTCATGACGCCCGCAAAACCCTTGCCGATGGACGTTCCGGAAACGTCCACATACTGCCCCTCGACGAAATGGTCGGCGGTGATCTCCGCGCCCACCTCGATCAGATTGTCAGGGCTCACGCGGAACTCGGCGAGCTTCCGCTTCGGCTCGACATTGGCCACGGCGAAATGCCCCCGCGCGGCGCGCGTGAGGCGCTTCACCTTCGGGCGGCCGGCGCCGAGCTGGAGCGCGGTATAGCCGTTCTTCTCCGACGTGCGCTGGCCCACGACCTGGCAATGCTCAAGCCGCAGCACCGTCACCGGAATGTGCTCCCCGGCATCGGTGAAGATCCTGGTCATACCGACCTTTTGCGCGATGACACCTGATCGCATTGGTGCTGCTTCCTTGCCTCGTCTCGCGCGCTTACAGCTTGATCTCGACGTCGACGCCCGCCGCGAGATCGAGCTTCATCAGCGCATCGACCGTCTGCGGCGTCGGATCGACGATGTCGAGCAGCCGCTTATGGGTGCGCATCTCGAACTGCTCGCGGCTCTTCTTGTCGATATGCGGCGAGCGGTTCACGGTGAACTTCTCGATGCGGGTCGGCAGCGGAATGGGCCCGCGCACCTCGGCGCCGGTCCGTTTCGCCGTGTTGACGATCTCCTTGGTCGACGCATCGAGGATGCGATGGTCGAAGGCTTTGAGCCTGATTCTTATGTTCTGGCTTTGCATCTCGATGGCCTCAAAATGAGGAGCGCGCCGCTTTCGGCAGCGCGCCCCTTGGTTCCTCTACTCGATGATCGATGCAACGACGCCCGCACCCACGGTGCGGCCGCCTTCGCGAATGGCGAAACGGAGCTTCTCTTCCATGGCGATCGGCACGATCAGCGTCACTTCCATGGCGATGTTGTCGCCCGGCATTACCATCTCGGTTCCTGCCGGCAGCTCAACGACCCCCGTCACGTCCGTGGTGCGGAAGTAGAACTGGGGACGGTAATTGCCGAAGAACGGGGTGTGACGCCCACCCTCCTCCTTGGTGAGGATATAGGCCTCGGCCTTGAACTTGGTGTGCGGCTTGACCGACCCCGGCTTGCACAGCACCTGGCCGCGCTCGACGCCTTCGCGATCCACGCCGCGCAGCAGGCAGCCGACATTGTCGCCCGCCTCGCCCTGATCGAGCAGCTTGCGGAACATCTCGACGCCGGTGACGACGGTCTTGGTCGTGGGCTTGATGCCGACGATCTCCACCTCTTCGCCGACCTTGATGATGCCGCGCTCGATGCGGCCGGTGACCACCGTGCCGCGGCCGGAGATCGAGAACACGTCTTCAATCGGCATCAGGAACGGCTTGTCCTTCGGACGATCGGGCTGCGGGATGTAGGCATCGACCGCATCCATCAAGGCTTGGATGGATTTCTTGCCGATCTCATCGTCCTTGCCTTCCAGCGCCGCGAGCGCCGAACCCTTGACGATCGGGATCTCGTCGCCGGGGTACTCGTATTTGGAGAGCAGCTCGCGCACCTCGAGCTCGACCAGGTCGAGCAGCTCCGGATCGTCGACCATGTCGACCTTGTTGAGATAGACGACCAGCGCCGGCACGCCCACCTGGCGAGCCAGCAGAATGTGCTCGCGGGTCTGCGGCATCGGACCGTCGGCCGCCGACACCACGAGAATGCCGCCGTCCATCTGGGCGGCGCCCGTGATCATGTTCTTCACGTAGTCGGCATGGCCCGGACAGTCGACATGGGCGTAATGCCGCTTGCCGGTCTCGTATTCCACATGCGCGGTCGAGATGGTGATGCCGCGCGCCTTCTCTTCCGGCGCCTTGTCGATCTGGTCATAGGGGGTGAACTTGGCACCGCCCGTCTCGGCCAACACCTTGGTGATCGCGGCGGTCAGCGTCGTCTTGCCGTGATCGACATGACCGATGGTCCCGATGTTGCAATGCGGCTTCGTCCGCTGGAATTTTTCCTTAGCCATGTTGGCTCTCCATCCTTCAACACAAGAAGCAAACTCGGCCGCGGGACGATGCCCGCGACAGCCCTAAGCAAACTTTGCCTGCACCTCGTCCGCCTGTGCCTTCGGCACCTGCGCGTAATGATCGAACTGCATGGTGAACTGCGCCCGCCCCTGGCTCATGGAGCGGAGGTTGTTCACATAACCGAACATGTTGGCGAGCGGGACCATGGCGCTGATGATCGAGGCGTTGCCGCGCGACTCTTGCCCGCGCACCTGGCCCCTGCGGCTCGTCAGATCGCCGATGATGCCGCCGACATAATCTTCCGGCGTCACCACCTCGACCTTCATGATCGGCTCGAGCAGCTTCGGCGCCGCCTTGAGCGCGCCTTCGCGGAAGGCTGCCCGGCCGGCGATCTCGAATGCCATCACGCTTGAATCGACGTCGTGATAGGCGCCGTCGGTCAGCGTCACCTTGACGTCGAGGATCGGGAAGCCCGCCAGCACGCCGGCATCGACGACGCTCTGCACGCCCTTCGACACGCCCGGAATATATTCTTTCGGAACGTTGCCGCCGACCACCTTGTTCAGGAACTCGTAGCCCTTGCCCTGCTCGTTGGGCTCGATGGTCATCTTCACGCGGGCGAACTGGCCGGAGCCGCCGGTCTGCTTTTTATGGGTGTAATCGACATCGGCGCGCTTCGATACGGTCTCGCGATAAGCGACCTGCGGCGCGCCGACATTGGCCTCGACATTGAACTCGCGGCGCATGCGATCGACGATGATGTCGAGATGCAGCTCGCCCATGCCCTTGATGATGGTCTGGCCGGACTCATGGTCGACCGAGACGCGAAACGAGGGATCTTCCTGCGCGAGGCGATGCAGCGCGACCCCAAGCTTCTCCTGGTCGCTCTTGGTCTTGGGCTCCACGGCGACCTCGATGACCGGCTCCGGGAACTCCATGCGCTCGAGGATCACGGGTTTGGCGGGATCGCATAGCGTGTCGCCCGTGGTCACGTCCTTGAGACCGGCCAGCGCCACGATGTCGCCGGTGAAGGCCTCTTTGATGTCCTCGCGGTGATTGGCGTGCATCAGCAACATGCGGCCGATGCGCTCCTTCTTGTCCTTCACCGTGTTGATCAGCGTCGTGCCGGTCTCCACCTTGCCCGAATAGATGCGGCAGAAGGTGAGCGAGCCAACAAACGGGTCGTTCATGATCTTGAAGGCGAGCATCGAGAGCGGCTCGGTATCGGACGGCGCGCGGGTCGCCTCCTCGCCGGTTCTAAAATCGATACCCTTCATCGGCGGCACGTCGAGCGGCGACGGCAGATAGTCGACGACGGCATCCAGCATCGGCTGCACGCCCTTGTTCTTGAAGGCTGAGCCGCACAGGATCGGGACGAAGAAATTGGTCACCGTTCCCTTGCGAATGAGCGCCTTGAGCTCGGCCTCGGTCGGCTGCTTGCCTTCGAGATAGGCTTCCGTCGCGGCCTCGTCGACCTCGGAGGCCAGCTCCACGAGCAGATCGCGATATTCCTTGGCTTGATCGAGGAGATCCGCCGGGATGTCCTCGTCGTGGAAGCTCGCACCCAAGGCCTCGTCGTCCCATACCACCGCCTTCATGCGGACCAGGTCGATGATGCCTTTGAAGGTATTCTCCGCGCCGAGCGGGAGCTGGATCACGATCGGCTTGGCGCCGAGGCGATCCTTGACCATCTGCACCGAGAGGAAGAAGTCGGCGCCGATCTTGTCCATCTTGTTGACGAAGATCATGCGCGGCACGCCGTATTTGTCGGCCTGGCGCCACACCGTCTCGGTCTGCGGCTCGACCCCTTGGTTGGCGTCGAGCAGCGCTACCGCGCCGTCGAGCACGCGCAAGCTGCGCTCCACCTCGATGGTGAAGTCCACGTGGCCCGGCGTGTCGATGATGTTGATGCGCTTGTCGTTCCAATAGGCGGTCGTCGCGGCGGACGTGATGGTGATGCCGCGCTCCTGCTCCTGCTCCATCCAATCCATGGTGGCAGCGCCGTCGTGCACCTCGCCCATCTTATGGCTCTTGCCGGTGTAATAGAGGACGCGCTCGGTGGTCGGGGTTTTGCCGGCGTCGATATGCGCCATGATCCCGATATTGCGGTAGTCCTCTAAGGGGGTAGCTCGCGGCATCGTCGAATCCTTGAGTGCGTTACCAGCGGTAATGCGA
>JALHTP010000507.1 GCA_022865725.1 Methyloceanibacter sp.
CACCTTTTGCAGGTGCCCGAGCGAGCCGGCATAGTCGAAGGTGATCGAGGCTGCCCGCGCCGAGAGCGAATTGACCTCGAGCGCCTGGATTCCGGCCACGTTCATCAGCCTGCCGCGAATGTCCTGCCAATCCTTGAGGCTCGAGAACTCGACTTGGGCGACGACATTGCGCGGGATCTCGCCCTTGGGCGGGCCCTCTTTCCCGGCCTCCGGCACAGGCTCCGTCCCTGGCTGATAATTGACCTCGGTCCCGGGCGCCTCCCCGGACTGGCTGACCTTCCAGCGGTTCTCGATGATGGCGAAGGCGGTCGCGGCGCCCTCGCGTGCGGCCGCCTTGGCGTCGCCGCCAAGCGTGTCGCTCCGGCCGAAATTGATGGCGCCCACGCTGTCGGCGCCGGCAAGCCGCGTCACGAATGTGCCATCAGCCGCCTCGCCCACGGCGATGACGAGAGGGCCATAGCCGTAATCGCCTTGCATCGCAGCCAAGGCTTGGGCGTCGCCGGCGAGCACGGCCTTGACGGTCTCGAGGCTAAGCTCCGCGCGGGGCCTGAGGATCGTGGCGGGCGTCATGCTGTGCGAGAGGTCGAGTGACTCCCAGGCCTGCCGCCAGCCTTCGCCGCCTTCACTCTTCACGCTTCCTCCGGCGATCACCAGCGGAAGGATGGAGACCGACGGCGCGCGCTCCTCGCTATAGGGGATGGCCTGGCCTTGCAGGAGCTGCTTGATGGCCCGCTCGCTGACGCTGACATCGAGGGTCGCGATGTAGCGGGTCGTGGAGTTCTCCTCCTTGCGGATCGAGACTCCACTGACCATGCCTTCGACATCCTCCTGGCTGAGCTCGGGGATCTGCTCTTGGGCGCTCAAAGGTAGGAGGCGTTGCAGCACGATCTTGACGGCGCGCATCTGGGCTTCGGCCATTCCCGCATCCCGCGCGGCGACGGCGTCGTTGGCGGTGGTATCGACCGAGATCTTGGCGACCTCATAGAGGCTGTCGGCGGCTTCCGCGGCGCCGCTGACAAGGCCCGCAAAGGCAAAAAGCGGCAGCGGGATGAGGAGACCCGCAATCCACGCCAAACGCTTAAGCCGCCAAAACGCCATGTCCACGCTACTGTAATGGGCCAAGCCCGAGGGTGCTCAACCTTCGCCTTGGGGTAAACCCTTCGAATGTGGCAGTCCCACGGCCTTTCCGCCTTGACGGGCCTCGCCCGGCACGATTGTTATGCCAAATCGCCCGCGTCTGCACCCCGAGTGGTCCGGTGCCTGCCACCTCCAAGGACAAGCCTAGAGTGACCTATCGCGACGCCGGCGTCGATATCGACGCAGGCAACGCGCTGGTCGAGGCTATCGGCCCGCTGGCGGCGCAGACCAAACGCGCAGGCGTGCTTGGCGGCATCGGCGGGTTCGGCGGCCTGTTCGACCTCAAGGCATGCGGCTTCAAGGACCCGGTGCTGGTCGCCGCCACCGACGGCGTAGGCACCAAGCTCAAGCTCGCCATCGAGACGGGCATCCATGACGGGATCGGCATCGATCTCGTCGCCATGAACGTCAACGACATCGTGGTGCAGGGCGCCGAGCCCCTGTTCTTTCTCGACTATTTCGCCTGCGGCAAGCTCGATCTCGGCGTGGCCAAGCGTGTGATCGGCAGCGTCGCCAAGGGCTGCCAGGAAGCGGGCACGGCACTGATCGGCGGCGAGACCGCCGAGATGCCGGGGGTCTATGCGCCGGGCGACTACGATCTCGCCGGCTTTGCCGTGGGCGCGGTCGAGCGCGGCGCCTTGCTGCCGCGGAAGGATATCGCGGAAGGCGATGTCATCCTCGCGCTTCCCTCCTCCGGCGTGCACGCCAACGGCTTCTCTCTGGTGCGCCGCGTGGTCGACCAGACGGGTCTCGCCTGGAGCGACCCCGCGCCGTTCGCTCCGGGCGTGACGCTGGGCGAAGCGTTGCTCACACCGACCCGCATCTATGTCCGGCAGATCCTTGAAGCGATTCGCGGAAGCGGCGCCGTCAAAGCGCTCGCTCACATCACCGGAGGCGGGCTCACCGACAACATCCCGCGCGTGCTCCCTCCAACCCTTGGAGCGGAGATCGACCTTGGCACCTTCGCCTTACCGCCGGTCTTCGCCTGGCTGATGCGGGAGGCGGGATTAGATGAGAACGAGATGCTCAGGACCTTCAATTGCGGCGTGGGCATGATCCTAATCGCGAACCCGGGCGACGTTGAGCGCGTGCTCGGCCATCTAGGCGACGAGGCGAGAATGATCGGCGCAATCGGCGCGCGCGGACGCGGCGAGCCCATCCGCTACACTGGCAAGCTCGCCGGGAGCGCCAAGTGACGAGGAAGCGCGTCGGCGTCCTCATCTCGGGCCGGGGCTCCAACCTTCAGGCGCTGATCGATGCCTGCAGATCGCCCGCTTTTCCAGCGAAGATCGTCCTCGTGGTGTCGAACGTGCCGAGCGCACAAGGACTGCTGCGCGCCGAGGCGAGCTTCATTCCGGCACTGACCGTCGACCATAAGGAATTCGCGTCCCGCGAGGCCTTCGACGAAGCGGTCGACACCGCGCTGAAGGAGGCGGAGGTCGAGCTTCTCTGCAATGCGGGCTTCCTACGGTTGCACAGCGAAGGCTTCGTGCGGAGCTGGTGGAACCGTCATCTCAATATCCACCCTTCCCTGCTGCCTGCGTTCAGAGGCTTGCGCACCCATGCGCGCGTGCTGGATGAAGGGGCGAAAATCACCGGCTGCACCGTGCATTTCGTCCGGCATGAGTTGGACACAGGCCCCATCGTGGCGCAGGCCGCCGTTCCCGTGCTCGGAGGCGATACGCCCGACAGCCTCGCCAACCGCGTGCTTCAAGCCGAGCATCGCCTCTACCCGCACGCGCTCAGGCTCGTGGCTTCCGGCGCGGTTCGCGTGGAAGGGGAGCATGTGGTTGGCGAGCATGTGGTTGGCGAGCATGTGGTTGGAATGACACA
>JALHTP010000508.1 GCA_022865725.1 Methyloceanibacter sp.
GTCGAGGTGCATCTGCCGGAGTCGGAGATCCAGAACCTGATCGTGGAGCTCAGATCGGCGACGGCCGGGGTGGGCACCTTCAACGCCAGATTCGATCATTTGGCGGAGCTGACGGGTAAGGCCGCGGACCAGGTGCTGGCGGGAAGGGGAGCGAAGGCGGCCTGAACTTCGCCGTCCCGCCAGAGACCGTTCAGAGCAAGGAGAATCCGAGCTGCATCACGCCCGCGGCCACGAGCGCTAGAGCGATCAGGGCCGCGGCAAGCAGCAGCGCAAGAACGATGGCGACCGCCTTCCAGGGGTTGGCGTTGTTTTGGGTCACGACGGACGCGGCTTGCCGGAGAGATTGCGAAGCCAACGGATCGCCAGCCACAACAGCACGACGATGACCAGCAGCGTGAGCAGCGGCGCCGCCAGCGCCAGCAGCGAGACGAGCAGCGAGCCTCCGAGTTCCGCCGTGGCGATGACCGGATTGCCGAGCGTGCCGGTCATGACGGTGGATTTCGCGCGGAGCACCGTCGTCACGGATTGGGTCAGGCCGGCGATGCCGCCGCCGGCGATGATGGCGGCCGCCCATTTCACCATCGGCGGCAGGTCGGTGATGACGGCCGCCGAGACAACCGTGCCAGCGACGAAGGCGGCCGGTGTCGCCAAAGTGTCGAGCAGATTGTCCACGCCGGGAATGTAGTAGGCGAGGATTTCCACGAGCGCCGCCACGCTGAGCAGGATCAGGGCCGACGGCGTGGCGAGCCAGGCGAAGTTGTCGCCGAGAGGGAGGTGTCCGGTATAAGCCGCCGCGCTCACCACGAGCATCGGCAAGAACAGCCTGAGCCCGGTTGCCGCGGCCAAGCCGATGCCAAGCGCTAGCGAGATTGCGAGATCGAAACCCGACATGCCCGAAATTACCATGCCCGTCCGGCCGGCGACACCCGGCAACAATGAGGCCTATTATTCGCTGCGTGGGTTGGCCTGGCGCCAGTCCGAGGGGCGCTGGAAGGTTCCGCGCCAGATGCCGCGCTTGGCGGCTTGCGCTTCCGCTTCGGCGCCCGCGTACGGATTGCCGGCCGCGCCGCCGAGATCGATGGCATAGCCGTCGCGCACCAGCGCCTCGCCGAGATCGGGCACGCCTTCGGCGCTGCACACCGCCACCGTGCGGCCGTAGCGGTCGGTGGCGCGCGATACGCAATTCACATTGCCGCCCTTGATGAGGGTGGTCAGCTTGGCTTTCGCCGCGCGGCCGCACAGCCAGGATTTTCCGTTGGCCTCGCTACAGCTCTGGCGCAGCTCGGGCGCGTCGATGCCGAAGATGCGGTACTCGGTGCCGTCGCCCGCCCGCAGCGTGTCGCCGTCGATTGCCTCGATTTTGGCGTCCGGGCCGAAAGGCACCGGCTTCGGCACGCAATAGCGCTCGATGAGGATCACGGCGATCACCACCAGCGCGAGGGCGGCGAGCTTGCCGAGCGCCTGGGCAAGCGCGCGGGACGATTGTCCCTTGTCCTCGGTCTCCTGGTCGTTGCGTTCGGTCATTTGCAGCAGGTAGCGCAGATTCGCCGGCGCCGCGAGACCTAGAGCGACGCCTAACCCCCACCGTCGATGCGCTTGCCGACGATGGCGATCGTCTGCTGATAGACGCCGGCGGCGTTCCAGCCTTGGATCGCCGCGAAATTCGGCTCGCCCGGCTGATAGCCCGCGCCTCTGACCCAACCGTGGCCTTTGAGGAAATTGGCGGTGGAGGCGAGCGCGTCGGGCTTGGCGTTCAGATTCACCACGCCGTCGCCGTTACCGTCGACGCCATAGAGCAGGATGGACTTGGGCAGGAACTGCGTCTGTCCGACCTCGCCATGCATGGCGCCGCGCGTTGCGCTCGAGAGCACGCCGCGATCGACCAGCTGGAGCGCTGAATAAAGCTGGTCGGTGAAATATTCCGGCCGGCGGCAATCATAAGCGAGCGTGGCCACGGCCGAGATGGTGGGCTGATTGCCCATGAAGCTGCCGAACGCCGTCTCCATTCCCCAGATGGCGACCAGCGGCCCGGGCGGCACGCCGAAGCGCTTCTCGATCGAGGAGAACAGCGCGGCATTGGAGGCCTTCATGGATCTGCCCCTGGAGGCGATGGTCGGGGCGCCGCGCTTGGCCATGAATTGGTCGAGGCTGAGCTTGAAACTGTGCTGGCCGCGATCCGCCCGAATGGTTCCCGTCGAATAGCTGGTGTCCATCAGCGCCGAGATGGCCTTGGGCCCTACGCCGTTGCCCTGGGCCTCCCGGGCGAAGACCCTTTTCCAGGCTTCGAAGCCGGCGCCGTTATTGCCGCAAGGCGCCGCCTGGGCCGAGCCGGACACGAGTATAAAGGCTGCCGCAACCAACGCCGCGCAGCGCGAATGCTTGTCCACCATGGAGATCTTCCGCGTTCCCTCTAAGGCCCTTTGAGGCGGGCCCGATTGTTGCAAAGCGTTAACCTTAACCATTTTCATAAAAATGTCCCCACTCTTATCGGCGACGGGCGTAGAGTTGGCAACGGTGATGGTTTTCCCTCCCATCACCTCCCCGCAGGGAACTTTTTAGGAAGAAGCCCCGACCCCCCCGTACGGGGCTTCTTCTTTTGTAGGGGCCTTCAACCCAGGGTTCAGCGTCTCGCCTGGGCCCCGACCCAGGCTCTTTTGGGTAACTCAGGGTCGCACCGGTCTTGCTTTTGGGGCGCCGGGCCGGTTATTCGATTGTGCCGTTTCTTTGGGCGATGACCGTTAGAAGCTAGAGGGTGTTCCCATGACGAAAATCTATCCGCAGCTTGATATCCCCGAGACGCTTGCCGCCGGCCCCGGGCCCGGGAATACCGACCCGCGCGTGCTCGAGCGCTTTGCCAAGACGGGCGTCGCCGATCACATGCAGAAGGACGTGCTTCGCGGCATGATTGAAGCCAAGGAGATGCTGCGCGAGCTGTGGGGCACCGAGAACGTCTACACCTATGGCGTCGCCGGCACGGGCTGGAGCGGGCTCGATTGCGTGCTCTCGATGATCCTGCCCGGCGACAAGGTCGTGGTCTTTCCCAATGGCACGTTCTCAGGCATCGACGGGCTCACCATCCGCATGAAGGCCTCGACCCGCGAGGAGCTTGCCGCCAACCCGCTCGACCCCAAGCCTGCAAGCGTGACCATGGTGGTGACGCCGCACGGCCAGTCGGTCTCAGGCGAGACCGTGGACAAGGCGCTCGCCGAGCTTAAGCCGATGTGGGCCTTCATGGCGCATTGGGAGACGGGCTCGGGCCGCGTCAACGACCTCAAAGGCTTCAACGACGCCTGCCTCAAGCATGGCGTGATGGGCATCGTGGACGCGGTGTCGAGCCTCGGCGTCGCCGATTTCAGTATTGACGATTATCCAGGCGTGGTCGCCTGGGCGTCGTGTCCGCAAAAGGGCGTGCTCTCGCTCCCGCTCACTTATGCGCCGGTCAGCTTCACCGACAAGGCGATCAATTTGGTGAAGAAACGCGGCGTCTATACGTATGTGCATCACCCGATCCTGGAAGCGCGCCACTGGGGCGTCATCGACGGCAAGGACACGCCGACACCCACCTACCACCGCACCCATTCCTGCTACGCGGTGGCGGCGTTCCACGAGGCGTTGCGCATCATTCTCGGCTATGGCCGCCGCCGGAAAGCGTCCGACTACGCCTATCACGAGAAGGCGCTCCGCCAGGCGGTCGAGGCCATGGGCTGCGACGTCACCTCCAACATGACGAGCCTCGTCGTGCTCAATCTGCCCGACAAGCTGAAGGGCAAGGAGAAGGAGCTGGTGCAGGGCTGCCGCGCACGAGGCTTCGGCATCTGGCCGACGCTGTCGGAGCCGGTGCAGGTCCGCATCGGCATTCTGAACCAGCTCTCGCCGGAACAGATCTCAGAGATCACCAGCCGCTTCGCCGACGCCATGCTCGGCATGGGTGCGGAGTTCGACAAGGCCAAGGTGATGAACGGGCTGAAGTCCTATTACGCGAAAGCCGCCTAAGCCTCGCGAGCCGCGGCGCTGCTTGATTTAACCTCTCCCCAGCGGGGAGAGGTCGCTGCCGAAGCAAAGCTTCGGTAGCGGGTGAGGGGGGTTCAGATTGCGGGCGTTGCGCCCCTCACCCATTTCCCCACAGGGGCGAGGGGTTTCTCGGCCCACTGTGCCAGCTTTAAGCTGGGCTCCGGCTAAACTTTAGCCACAACTTCCATCGACAGTTAGGCGCGCGCGCTGGTCCGCCGGCGGGGGAAACGGGGACTGTCGATGATCGATCTTTATCAATTGTTGGGGCTCAAGCGAGCCGCCACACGGGAAGAGGTCCGCAAAGCTTACCGGCGCAAAGCCAAAAGCTCGCACCCTGACAGCGGCGGGTCGGAGGAAGCCTTCAATGCGCTGACCGCGGCCCATGACGTTCTGGCCGATGCAAGACGCCGCGAGCGCTACGATTCGACCGGCGAGATCGAACAGGCGCGGCCTGACAATTTCGATGGCAGCGCCATAGAGGTCATCGCCCAGAAGCTCGGCATGATCATCCATGCCGAGCAAGACCTGACATCGCTGGATATTGGCGCCGTGATCGAGCAGGCGATCCGCGAGGATATCGCCTTACGCAAGTCGAGCATCGCCAACCAGAGGCGGGCCGTCGAGCGCGCGGCGGCTTTGCGCGCTCGGGTGAAGCGCAAAGCGAACAATGCGGACAACATGCTGGCCCGCGTGCTCGACTGGCACGAAAGTTCCGCGCAGGACCACGTCAAGAAGAACGAAGAGGCCGTCCGCGCGATGGAGCGGGCGCTCGAGATCCTCGAGGGCTATTCCTTCATCGACGATCTCCCCTCGGTCGAGGCGGGGG
Organism: Methyloceanibacter sp.; assembly: GCA_022865725.1. Taxonomy (GTDB): domain Bacteria; phylum Pseudomonadota; class Alphaproteobacteria; order Rhizobiales; family Methyloligellaceae; genus Methyloceanibacter. The sequence goes on from JALHTP010000508.1 coordinate 4,838, forward strand.
AGGTAACGGCGGCCTTGCATGACGCCCTTCAGGCCTTGGACGAGCTGGCGGCAATTTTCAACGCGCAGCCGAAAACGGCGGTGAGCTGAGCTTCACGGACTGAGGCCGGCCGAGCCGCAAGGAATGGATGCCTGGATCAAGTCCGCGCATGACGATTGCGCGCCGTCAGCCTTTGGGCTGCTGCATGTTGCGCAGAGCGTCGGCCATCAGCCAGGAGAGCTGCTGGGCCTGAATCCCGAAGGTCTGCATCTGCGTCTGCACGAACCGGCTCTGTAGCGTCAACATCTCCTGCATGTCCTTGGCGCGGGAAAGCTCACTCGCCAAAGCAAAGGAGCGCTCGGCATTCTCCTTGGCGAAGCCGACGGCCCGCTCCTGCACGGCGCCGAAGCCGCCCATATTCGCAGCCCCCGGCGTTTTCGACCAGGCGCCCATGGCCTGGGTCAGGAAATCCATGAACCGCCCGTAGGCAGCGCGTGCCTGATCGACATTCTTCTCGGCCATCTCGCGCAGCTCCGGTGGTATCTCGAACGAAGGATTGTCTGCCATGGGGTCCCCTTAAAGTCGGCTCGTGCGACGCGAGCTGGAAGCTCGCTCCTGTAATCCCCATAGATTAATGCATTTTTGCGCGCGGCGGGGGGTGTTCGGGTTCTGCCTTAAAGGGGATAAGCGCGCGTGAGGCTGCCGCCCCTGAATGGCCCCTTCAGGACCATCTGCCGGCCGATTTATCGTCTTGTTTTTCCGTAGGTTAGCGCTCGCGCCACTGGCGCGTCCGGCCGACTTGACTCTTCGTCGGCCCTCTCTCCTCCCCAAAAAACAAAATCGGAGCAATGCATCATGTTTGGAGTGCGTATCATTGTCTTTGCCTGCACGCTTCTCGGCCTGACGGCCTTTCTGCCCGTCGCTTCCGCCGAAGCCCGTTCCACCTATTCCGCCACGGGATCGCACGGCGCTGGCGCCCGGCCATCGCGCTGGTGCGGATGGTGGATGCGGACGCAGAAGGGCGGCGGGCCCGAGCTGAACCTGGCGCGGAACTGGGCCCATTGGGGGCGGCCGACGCCTCCGCAAGTGGGCGCCGTGGTGGTCTGGTCGCATCATGTGGGCATGATCACCGGGCGGAGCGCCCAAGGCCAATGGATCGTGAAATCCGGCAATGACGGGGGGCGGGTGCGCGAGCGGCCGCGTTCCGTGGCGGGCGCCGTGTTCCGCGTCGGTTAGGCTCGTTGCAGCCTCGGTCGAAACGAGAAAGGGCCGGCGCTGAGCCGGCCCTTTCTTTTTGAAGGATCGCGTCTTTTTCTGAAGTGAGGCGCGCCGTCGTGCGAGTTGAGACCTAGTGCCCCCGCTCGAGCTCCTCGATGCCGCGCTTCACTTGCAGCTTGGCCGGCTCGACGACGTCGGCGGTGACGCGGGTCGACAGCGCGCGCACCTCGTCGGCTTGAGACTTCATCGCGTCGAGTTGCTTGCGCCAATAGGTCGACTGCAATTCCATGGCCTCGGCGATGGTCTTGGCGCCGATCAGGCTCCGCGCGAATTCGAAGCTGGAATTGATGTTCCGCTGCGTGATGTCGATCACTTTCCGATTGAGGGCGACGGCGCCCTGGCCGGCCGCGTCGAAGGTTCGTTCCCAACTTTCGAGGACCGATTCGAGCGCATCTTTCGAGCGCTCGTAGATCTCCCGTGTCTGCGCGATATTCTTCTCAGCGAAAACCCGCACCGCCTCGGGCATTTGAGCGTCCTTGGTGAACTGCTCGAATTCGTCGGCTGTCTTGCGATAGGCAGCGCGCGCCTTCTCGGCGGCCACTTTCGCAGATGTGGACTCGGTCATGGTACGGCCTCTTATGTTACGCGGGGGGTGTCAGCGTGCTGACCTTGTAACCTTAACGTTTCGGCGCCGCGAAGTCATCGACTCTTCGCCGGCAAGATGCGCCCGAAGCGCGTGGAGAAAATCAAAAACCGCAAAATCGGCAAGCACGGCCACGGCTTAGGGCCGCAAGCTCGTCCAGGCCGTATCGACCACCATGGCGGCGACGATGGCCTGCATCATGGCGCCGCAGAGCGAAGCGCCGCTGGTCGCGACGGCCAATTCGAGATCGGCCGGGCTGACGTTCAACGTGATCGTGAATGAGCGGAGAGGCGGAATGACGTCCAACTCCCCCCGGTCGGAATGCTCCATGCTGAAATGCATCAGGTGGGAATACTCCATGTCGGAATGCTTCGGGCCGGAATGCTCCATGTCGGAATGCTCTATCATGTCCGGCTTCCTCCCTGCTGCGTGGCCGGACCAGTGTCGCCGCCTAGGCGCTAATCGCCGATTGACAGGATAGGTCGCATTTATCGTGATTTTGGGAGGCGTGTGGAGCGAGCATTTCCCCCAGCAGTAGTGGTGTGTGCGGGACCGTACGTCACGGATTGCGCCATCCCCCTCATATCTCGCGGATGAAATCCGGCGAGGCGCCTCCGCTTCCTTATCCTCTCCCCTTGGGGGAGAGGACGGCGAGCGTCCTACCGCTCGCCGGGCGAGGGGGTTTAGGGGTCGATCTGCTCGATCCCCCTCACCCTTTCCGCCATGCGACTTGCGCGCGTTGATGCGTTACCGCTTCCGCACCTTGATCGCAGCGCGCGCAAGATCGGGGCGGAAAAATTCTCTCCCCAAGGGGAGAGGAGAATCGGCGGAGCTTGTCGCTTGCATTACCGCCGCCGCACCCCAGCTATTAGCGCGCGAGTGAACACAAGGAGTGCTGA